>QQUB01000810.1 GCA_008501835.1 Bacteroidota bacterium | reverse complement strand
TTGCGAATATCAATATTTTCAAGTCTGGCAAATTCCAGAACACCTTCGATCAAGGCATGCATCTGCCTGGCATTACCTTTGACCGTATGCATATAATCTTCAGTCTCTTCATCGAGCCCCCCATCGAGTTTGCGTTCTATCAATTCGGTAAAACTGATGATATTCCTCAATGGCTCCTTAAGGTCATGAGAAGTGATATAGGCAAACTGTTCCAGTTCTTTATTGGATTTTTCCAATTGCTGGTTGGAATGCAACAGGGCGCTGGTTCGTTCATCAACCTCTTTTTGTAACTCCTGGTTAAAAGTCTGCTTCCGCTTATTTCTCTGGTACAAACTCCAGGCTGCAAAAGAAACAAACAATAATGCCAAAACAGCCAACCAACCCAGAATGGCACGTCGCTGCAATTGGGCCTCATTTCTCGCCTGCTGCTCCTTGAGCAATTTAAGCTCTGCTTCTCTTTCCCGGGTCTCAAACTGAATAGACAATTCGTTCATCTGAAGTGTCTGCTCTTCACTGAAAATACTGTCATTGACCGCTTGATAGAGTGTCTGATAATTAAATGCCTGTTCAAAATTATCAGCTTGTTTGTAATTTTCTGCAATGGTGGAATAAAGGTCCCTGATACTTTGCTTGGCCCCAAGTTTCTTGGCTATCTCCAGGGCTTCAAAACAATAATCATTCGAAGTTTTGAGATTCCCCTGTTTCTGGGCAACCTCCCCCATGAGACCAAGAATACGGGCTTTACCCTCAACATCTTCAATCTGCTCAGCAATTTCAAGGGCCCGGGCAAATTCCCTGGAAGCCTGTTCATATTTACCTTCATTGAATCTTACCTCTCCCATGGTAGCCAACAAATAACTGACACCTATCTGATCATTGATCAATTCTGAGATCTTTAAGGCCTCTTCGTATTTGTCCAAAGCTTCCGGGGAACGACCAAGTCCATCAAGAGACTCCCCAACATTGGTGAGCGTAATGGACATTCCCAGCGAGTCTCTTCGTTCTCTTTGATAAGCCAAAGCACGTTCAAAATATTCAAGGGCCTCCTCTTTCTTGCCTTGTTCAAAATAAATGATCCCAATGTTATTGGTCAGATTGGCAACAGCCAACTGATTTCCCTGGTCTTCCAGAACTTCAAGGGCTTCGAGGTAAAATTTCATGGCCTCATTGAGGTCCCCCCTGTTGGCATGGATCAGCCCGATATTATTCAGAAATTGGGGGATATTATCCTCCAGGTTGTTTTCTCTGGAAATTTCAAGTCCCTGCTCAAAATATTCAAGTGATTTGATAAACTCCCCTTTCCGCTTATACCCGATACCAATAAGGTTTAACGAATTAACGATCCTGCTTTGATCCTCAAGTTCTTCGGCAATGGCTCTGGCCTCAGTGGCATATTCTATGATGTTATCAGGATTGGTGGATTCGTAGGCAGTAGCGAGGCGCTGGAAAAGGTTGTAACGGGTAGTATCTTCGGTGGCTGTCTGGATTTCACGGAGGAGACTGTCAGCAAGGGGGTTTTGCTGAGAAAATCCCGTCAATCCAAACGAAATGAAGGAGAACAGGAATAGGGTTTTTAATCCGGCCGATAATTTTTTACCCATAAATGGTGGAAAATGGCAACCGAAATATCAGTGTTCATATCCCCTTCCTCCAAAGGGCAGGAATGGGAAAGGCACTATTAAAGTAAGCGGTTAAAATTTTTAATAATCGTGAAATATACGGAACAAAGGAGAATTTGACCAAAATTCCTCTTCAGTTTTTTTATCTCATCTTAGGGCGTTTCCTTTTTCCTCCCTGACGCATCATAGCACCACCGGCTTTGCCCATCCTTGCTGCGGCCTTCATTTGACCTCTGTTTTGAAGGGCTTTTTCGAGCATTTTCTTTTGTTCCTTGATATTCGCATCTGTGAGTTTGAGGTTCTTCAGATTACGATAATGTACTTGGGCCTGTTTCCAACGATTCTTGGAAGCGGCAATATTAGCCAGCTGGATCTGGATCATGGCCTTTTCATTATCCGTTGGCACATTGATGGCTTCAGCTTTTTTAAGGTACATTTCACCTGTTTCAATATCCTTTCTGAACATGGCGATATTTCCCTTAAGCATGAAATAATAAGCACGATTAGTGGCATATAACAATCTTGGGAAAATAGTCAGATTGAGAATTCTTTCCGCCTTATCAAAGTTCTCTGTCTGTAATGCTTTAGCGGCAGTTCCAACTGTTCCCTGCAGAAAATAGGCAATTAATAAAATGAGGCCGGCCAACCACAATGGGAAACCATACCAAAACCCCTGAGTCATCGATAGCACTACTCCACCTCCGATACCCACAACAATAAGGGCTATTTTCAAATAAGGATTTATCGTAAACATATTTGTATCAAATTTTGCGCAAAGGTAACAACTCCCCTGCATTTATAAAATAAAACAAAGAAATGAGTGGAAAGATCAGTATGGGAAACAAAAAAAGGGAGCAAAAATTTGCTCCCTCTCAGAAAAACACCTAAAACCCATATTATATCTTAAAAATCGTATTTTTTCTTTTTGACAGACTGAAGACAGAAGTTGACCTCAGTCAAAAAACTTTATTTGTTCCATGCTTCTGCTTCAGTTTGCCATAGTACGTTTGCCGCAATCCAATCGCCTCATTTCAGTTTCCGTTCAGTAAAGGATTATACTCATCCCCTTTCTAATTTCACTTATTAAGACGGCAGTTTTTTTAAAGGTCACAGAAAATTTATATTTTTTTGAAATTTCTATATGAAATTTATATATATCGCTGATAATCAACGAAATAAGATGGCAAAAAAAAATATTTCTTTTTTTGTTACCTCGTTTAATAAGACCGCTTTAGAAAGAAAAAGGGAGGGATTTGGTTACTTTTCTATATATAAAAAGAGAGGGGAATTAGATTTACCTCGCTGGCGGGATTGGCATCAAATAGGTGGTGTTTTTACGAAAATCCAGTCTCATAGAGACGGCATCTCATAGCAAGGTACTGGCGTGCCACGCAATAATATGTCATGCCTCTGGCATTGATTTATACTAATTTGACGCCAATCCCTAGGTCGGGGTATCCCGATTGAGATTTTACATCGAGTGTACACAAAGTGTCGGGGCCAGTAACCTACCTACTCTCCGTCAGAACCAAAGGAATCCTGACTTGTTCTTCGTCCCTGATCACCGTCAAGGTAATTTCATCTCCGGCTTCGAAATTTTCAAGAGCTAATCTGACTTCATTGGTGGAAGTAACCTTTTCATCATCAATGCCTACGATAATATCTCCCAGCCGTACTCGACCATAACGATCCACCATCGTAGGACGGATCCCTGCTTTATCAGCAGGACCTCCCTCTACAACGTCATATACCAGGGCACCGGTAATATTTCTTAAAGCACGGGCAAACTCAATACCCATGGAAGGCCGTTTGATTTTACCGTACTTGATGAGATCAGGAACCACCCACTTGACCACATCAACAGGTATTGAAAAACCAATGCCTGCTGATGCGCCTGAAGGACTGTAAATGGCTGTATTTACTCCAATGAGCCTTCCGGAAGAATCGAGTAAAGGACCTCCGGAATTACCAGGGTTGATCGCTGCATCCGTTTGGATGGCTCCCCGGATAGGTGTTCCCTGTACCGACTGAATTTCCCTTCCCAATGCACTGACCACACCAGTTGTAAGGGTTTGATCCAAACCAAAAGGGTTACCAATAGCCAGAACGGTTTGTCCGACTTTAAGTTGCTCAGAATTTCCAACAGGTAAGCTAGGTAATTTACTTCGAGGTGCATCGATCTTGAGCACTGCAAGGTCTTTTTCAGGTGCTACCCCAACCAGAGATGCCTCCCAACTTGTATGATCAGCAAGAGTTACCTGTGCCTTATCGGCTCCCTGAATCACATGATAGTTGGTAACGATATGACCATCCTTGTCCCATACAAAACCGGAACCAGTTCCCCTGGGAACTTCCATGATATTTCTGCTGAAAAAATCTCTTCGCACATTGGAAGTCGTGATAAAACAAACGGATGGGGCACTTTTTTCAAATAACCGGATGGTCTTTTTTTCACCATTGCCCAAACCCAAATCAACAGGTGATTCCTCTTCCGTAGTTCCACCCTCAGTCTCTGTAACAGTTTCCTCACCAGAAGACTTCTTTTCCATATTCTTCCAGGATACCCCTGCAAAAAAGCCAATGGCCAAAATAAGTACCCAGGCCAAAACCTTTAATGTTTTCATTTCTCTCCCTTTTACATTTTAAATTTTGAGTTCTGC
>QQUB01000565.1 GCA_008501835.1 Bacteroidota bacterium | reverse complement strand
CAACACTTTTCACCCTGGATATTTACAAAAGGCTTCATCCGAATAAACCTGAGAAGCAATTGGTTAATATCGGGAAGATCGCGACCACTATTGTGGTAATTCTGGGTATCATTTGGATTCCGGTTATTACCATGCTATCAAGTGGATTGTATGAATATCTTCAAAAGGTACAATCATATTTGGCACCTCCGATCGCGGCTGTGTTCCTGCTGGGCATCTTTTGGAAAAGGATAAACGCCAATGGGTCTATTGCCGCCTTGAGTTCAGGCTTGGTTTTAGGAATGGGTAAGCTGATGCTGGAAACTTTCAAAGGTTCCTTTAATCCGGATTCCCTGATCTATAAATTTGCCGACTTCAACTGGCTGACCTATGGGGCCTTGTTCTTCTTCACCTGCGTGTTGATTGCAATCGTAGTGAGTATGTTTACCGCCAAACCGTCAGAGGAAAATATCGAAGGGCTTACTTTCGCTACCACTTCTGATGACCAAAAAGCGGAAAACAAAGCAAGTTACAATTGGGTGGATATTGTAGCTTCGTTGGTCATTGTGGCTATTATTGCCTGGGTGATGGTGTCATTTAGTTAAATATAGGAGGCTGTCTTTAATGCGACCTTTGTAAAATTGACTTTGAATATTTTTTCTATATTTGAAAAAAATGGAACACAGGTCTGACTGATCCAACTGATTAGAACAGATTTGTTTTTCTCAGTTGGGAATATTTTACTTTGCGATGCTTTTAAGACAGCCTCTTGAAAAATATTTCAGAAAACAAATCAAATGAAAATACAATTAGCGCTCATTTTGGGCCTATCTTTTACGCTAATTTCCTGCATTAGCAACAAAGAATTTGACCAGAGAATTCCTTATTTAAAGGAGAGTGAAAGGGTTTTGTATGCCTTTCATAAAACTTTTGGGGACACCCTTTATGAATCTGTACCCAGAATTGATTATGGAAAAATTATTAAGGGGGGACGTTATATCCAGATCAGTCATATTCCGGTCAACACCAAGGAGCAAATCCAAAAACTGGTACGTATAAGACCATATTCAAAACTGGCTTCTTTTGATAAATCTCTATTGGAAAAACTTGCCCAAAAAACAGGCGAGGCATCCAACGGAGTTGATCTTTATTATAAAATCATCAATTACTGGATTTTAAGCCACTATTTATGCCATAAAATGACCATCCCGGAAATGTATGATACTTCGGATACATGGCAACAGGAGATCATCCTGGAAAAATATAATTTATATTTTCTGATCAAAAGTGGATATTCCAGGAAATTTCAGGATTTTGAAAAGTTTGTTCAATTAGTTTACGAGGAGACCAAATTAAAAGTGGGTGAATTCAAAGACCAATCTGAAATCACAAAGGACGGTCTCAGATCAGGAGACTTTACACACTTTATGTTTTTCAAGTCCTCTTCAATGCTGGAGGCTTATAAAAAGGCAGCAAAGGAATGACAAAAAAAACCGTGTATCGTTAACCGTAGACCGTTAAACTCGTCCTACTTCCACTTTTTAGATGGTCGACTCTTCCCCGTCCGCTTACCCTTAAACTTTCCAGGTTTACCTTTTTTCCTGAAGGGCTTACCTTTTTCGCGTGTTGGTGAAGATTTCTCCTTTGTAGAATCTTCCAGCAACTTTTTGATCAGGTCAGGACGGCGCATTTCTTTAAGTTTGGAAAGAATCTGACCTCTGTTCTCTTTTTTATACCAGAAGAAAAACAGATGCTGGTTTTTCTTTTCCTTGGCAGATTTGGCCGTGTAATGAGGACGTAATGTATAGGGGTGTAACCCAGTATAATAGATTATCGTGGCTACTGTCATAGGCGTAGGCGTAAAATCCTGCACCTGTTCCAGGCGGAAGCCCATGTCTTTAGTTTCCCCAGCCAGATTAGCCATTTCCTCCTCGGTACTTCCAGGATGACTGGAAATGAAATAGGGGATCAACGGCTGATTGAGGTTATGCTTTTTATTATATTTTTCATATTGCTCCTTGAAACTGTGAAAATGCTTAAAGGAAGGCTTTCGCATCACCTTCAATGTTTCATCGGAAGTATGTTCCGGAGCAACTTTCAGACGACCGGAAATATTATTACAGACAACATGCTCCAGATATTCATCCAGAGAATCGTCTCCTTTTTTATTATAGGACTTAGTCAATAGATCATAACGGATCCCACTGCCGATAAAGGCTTTTTTGATCTCCGGATGGTCACCCACTTTTTTATACAATTCCGTCATCTGGGAATGGTCCGTATCCAGGTTATCGCAGATTACCGGATGTATACAGGATGGAGCCACACAGCGATCACAAATGTCCAGGTCTTTTCCCTTCATCTTATACATATTGGCAGAAGGGCCGCCAAGGTCACTGATGTAGCCTTTAAAGTCCGGCATTTTGGTCACCGCATCCACCTCTTTCAAAATGGACTCCTTTGAACGGCTGGCAATGAATTTGCCCTGATGAGCTGAAATAGTGCAGAAACTACACCCGCCGAAACAACCTCGATGCATATTGATCGAAAATTTGATCATCTCCCAGGAAGGGATGGCTCCTCTTTTAGCGTATTTAGGATGGGGACCTCTCGCATAAGGCAGATCAAAGGAGGCGTCCATGGTTTGTTCATCCATCACCGGGAAGGGCGGATTTATTACGAGCACTTCCTCACCGACTTCCTGAACAATTCTATCCGCATAGGACTTATTAGACTCTTGCTCAACATGTTTAAAATTGGCGGCAAAGGCCCTTTTATCTTTCAGGCAAATTTCATGGGAAGCAAGGTTGATCGTTTTCCATCGCTTGTCTTTTGGAATACCTTCAGACTTCGGAACTAAAAATGCAGTCTGTTGAATCGAATGAATTGAATGGAAGGGTACTCCCCTATCCAGTAATCTCAACAACTCCCTGATTCCCTGCTCTGCCATCCCATAGAGCAACAGATCAGCTCCACTATCCTTTAGAATGGTCGGTTTCAATTCGTCTGCCCAATAATCATAATCGGTCACCCTGCGCAGGGAAGCTTCAATGCCGCCAAGCACCACTGGTGTATCAGGATATAATTCTTTGAGAATTTTGGCATAAACGGTAGCAGCGTAATCCGGCCGGTAACCAGCCTCTCCACCGGGAGTGTAGCCGTCTGTAGATCTTTTGCGCTTTCCGGCCGTATAGTGATTGATCATGGAATCCATATTGCCGGAGGTCACTCCAAAGAATAATCTTGGCTTGCCCATTTTTTTAAAATCCCGGAGATCATCACGCCAGTTGGGTTGTGGAACGATGGCCACTTTAAACCCTTCTGCTTCAATGATGCGACCAATCACAGCTGCTCCATAGGAAGCATGATCCACATAAGCATCACCGCTGATGATAACCACATCGAGTTCATCCCATCCACGTGCAAGCACCTCTTTTCGGGTGATGGGCAACCACCTGTTCATGTCCATCTGAGTATTCATTATTACAAAGATACAATTTAATCAATCTAAAGTTTTAGCTATATTGCCTCAACTTATAAGTAAAAACTATAAACCCAAGCGACTTTGATCTGGAATATTCTTCAAATCCTGGTAATAATCACCATGCCCTGGGTGGGAATGGTCCTGTATAAAAAGCCATTTTTCAAACACTGGATGAGTCCGGTAGTTTTCTGTTATGGGATAGGGATAATCATCAGCAACCTGCGACCTTTTCCTTTAAATGATGCCCTTTCCAATTACGTTACCATGGGTACTATCGTCCTGGCCATACCTTTACTGCTTTTCTCTGCCAAAATACTGAAGTGGTTGAAGTATACCGGAAAGGGGTTAATCTCCTTTCTATTATGTGTTGTCAGTGCAATGGTTGGAGCATCCATCGCCTGGTACTTTTTAGGAGATAGCGTTGATTCGGCCTGGCGTTTGTCAGGAATGCTGGTTGGCATTTATACTGGTGGCACCCCGAATATGCAAGCTATAGGTATGGCTCTGCAGGCTTCACAGGAAAATATCATTTTAGTAAACGCCGCGGACATGTTAATGGGAGGAGCCTACCTGATTTTCCTGAGTACCGTTGCTCATCAACTGCTCAAAGGTATTCTTCCTGATTTTGAAGGTAACGATGAAGCCAATCCCGAATTCGAATTAGGTGGCAAAAAATTCAATGTGCTGGATAGTTTGAAAGGCATTGGACTGAGCATCGTAATTGCCGGAATTGCCGTAGCCATTCCATACTTTTTATTAGGGTCAATGGAAAACATAGCTTTGATCATTTTGGGATTAACGGCTATCAGTATTGCGGCGGCC
>QQUB01000714.1 GCA_008501835.1 Bacteroidota bacterium | reverse complement strand
CATTAAAAAACCGAATCTATCTCAATTTCAACAATATTTTTACAGCAATTTTCCCCTGCTGTTTTTCCAATTGAACAGCTGATAAAACAGCTGTAATTCAGTTAGAGATCTAACAAGATCAAGGATCAATTTTCCTTTGTGGCCTGGACCGCAATGTTAAATTATAATTAACTGAATATCAACAAAATAAATTTAAAAAAAATCAAAAAAAAACTGTAACCAAATTCCGACTCGTACTGTCTAACCAGACATAAAACATAAAGATAAAATGCAAACGATACAGACAGACAAAATCAATAAAATAAGAACTCTTTTTATGGATTGCAGCATTGGTGAAAAGGATAGGACAAAAGAGTTTATCAAACTACTGGATAAAACAGAAAAATCTAATCCGGTAACGAAAGCTTATCAGGCGGTAGCCATGGCTTATAAAGCCAAAAAAGCTTTCAACCCGATTAAAAAGATTGATTATCTGAAGTCTTTCAACACTTTAATCAACGAAGCAGTCGAAGAGAGTAATAAGGATCCGGAAGTTGTTTTTCTGAGATTGACCATACAAAAAAACATTCCTCTTGGACTAGGGCTTTCCAGAGCCATTGAATCGGATACCAATTATTTAAACGAACAAAAGACTCAAATTCAGGAAAGCGAATTAGGTCAGGATTTCAAAGAATTTTTAATCAAGTTTTTAGAGAAAAATAACGCAGTAACAGCATGACAACGCTCAAAGCAGAAATATTAAACGCACTGAGTACCTACGGAGATTCGAAGATCATCGATGGGAATGTCAACCGGGCCTACAGCTTTAAAGAAATTTTCAAAGAGATCAATGAACTGGAAAGATCTTTTGAAGGTATGGATTTTCGCCAAAAAGTGGTTGTCTTCGATTTCCATGAAAACTCAATTGACCTGGTAATTCTGCTACTGTTTGTTCTGAAAAAAGGAGGCATTCCATTAATCATTGAACTATCAGGATTGTCTTCGGAAGTGACCAACAAACTTATGTATTACGCCATTGTCCGGCATAAAAGTTCGATGCTGAGTGTCGAAAATAACATTCAGTTTACGTCACGAAACACGAAATACGGTACCTTTTTGATCACGAATAATTTATTGAACATTTCATCATATCGGGAATGTACCTTACTACTGACAAGTTCCGGCACTGTTGGAGCCAAGAAGATCATGAAGTTTGAGTCGCCGGGCATATTGAGTAATATACGATCCAACATAAAGGCCCTGAGAATTACGAAGAATGATACGACATTGATGTGTTTGCCGATTTATTATTCCTACAGCCTGATCGGACAGTTTTTTTCACACTTGTTACAGGGAGCGAATATCATAATTGCCCCATACAGATTTGTTGCCTTTTCCATAGGCAGATTGATTGACCAGTATAAACCGACGAACTTTTTTACGACCCCGACACAGGTGAATATTTTACTGAGCAATAAATTGACAAAAGGAGATCTGGGTTTGCGATTTATTACCGTTGGAGGAGGCTACCTGAATAAGTACAGCTTCCAAAGATTTTCGAAAAAATATCCGGCGGAAGTTTATTACAAAACCTATGGCATCACGGAAGCAGGGCCAAGAGTAGCAACCTACACAGTGAATTATTCCGATGCTGCCTATTTCGAGCCCAATTACCTTGGCACTCCCCTAAATAAAGTAGGCATGTCATTATGTGAGAAAGTGGGCAACTACGACAACTTTGACACAGGATTTTTACGCATCACCTCCCCTTCCATTTTTAAGGGATACCTGTTGCACAAATCCGAATACGATCAGCAGAAAGACCACCTGGTTACTGAAGACATTGTTTACCGAAAAGACGACAAAGTCTACATACTGGGCAGAAATACCGACCGGTTCCATTATGAAGACAAGCACCTGTGGCGGTTTGAAGTAGAGGATACGATCAACGAGCAGTTTTCGGGGATTCTGAAAATAAAACTGAAAAAGGATGGTCAAAATTTCCAGCTGGGGGTCATGAAACACCCGAAAAGCAAGGTGGGATTTGACGATATTCACAAGGCACTCAATCAAAGATTCGGTTCAAAGTTTACTAAAAATTTAACCATCGGAAAGTTCAATGAAAGATTTGCTTTCACAAAATAACGAAGTACTGATTTTATACTCCCGGAGTAAAAAAAACAATTCGGGCCAACATATAAAAAGAACTTCAACGAGCATTTTGGACTCCTTTTTCAGAACGCATTTTAATAAGTCCGATGTACGCATTATCAAAGATCAAAGAGGAAAGCCTCAATTGAATGTACCAGGGATCCATCTAAGCATATCCCACTCAGGAGAAGTAACCATTTGCGCTTTATCGAGGATGGAAATTGGAGTGGATGTTGAATTGGAGCGGCCTGTTAGTGACAAATGTTTCGACCTTATCAACAAACTGTACGCGAGATATTTCAAAGTGAATAATCTCGAGGACTGGGTAAAGTTTGAAAGTGCACTGAAACTGAAAAATTTAAGATTAGACAGTGTAGCAAAAAAAGAAAAAATAGCGCATAACGTATTCGAAAACATTGAATTCCAAGAGATTAAATTATTCGACAATTATAAATCCTTCGTTTGTGCTGAACATAAAATTGAAACCATAAGATATCAATACATAGAACAGTAAAATTTAATACTCATGACAAAGGCAGTATTTTTTCCAAAGCCGGAAGACCTTCTTCCGCATGACAAACCGATGTCCCTTGTGGACGAAATAGTGAATTTCGACTGCGGAAAAACACTTGAAGCAGTGACGACTTATGATCCATCGGATTTCTTCTACCAGGGCCATTTTAAGGACAACCCTGTAACTCCGGGTATCATTTTGGTTGAAACCATGTTTCAGACTTGTGGCCTGCTTTTGAGACTCAGTTCGGAGACATCCAGAGATTTTCCGCCTATCATGGGCAGAGCAGTAAAAATTAAAAATGCCACCTTCTCCAGAGAAGTAAAGCCAAACGAAGAAGTAAGGATTCATGTCAAATTCAAAAGCAGAATGATGCACTTCTTCACCTTTGATTGCCACATCAAAGTCAATGGCCAGGTAATGTGTAAAAGTGAACTCGTATTATCATAAATATCATGGAAAAAAGAATAGTAATAACAGGATGGAGTTGTGTTTCTCCCTACGGACTTTCCAACGAAGATTTCGAAAAGTCTCACACCTCAGAAATCGCCTATTCCATAAAAGAGGATTGGAAAAAGGAAGGGATTGGACAGCAATATTTCGGAGAAGTACCACAATTCAACATCCGTAAGGAAATAGAAGGCTTAAGACCGCCATTCCCCAACCGATATTCCAGCCTGGGATTACTTGGCTGTCTCAATGCACTGAAAAGTGCCAACCTTGAGGATAGAGAGGATTTGCTGGAGAAAGCAGGACTCATCATCACAACCACCCTCGGTGCCAGCAATGCCATTCAGACTTTCCTCGAGAAGCTGTACACCAAAGGACCGGACCGCCTTAGCCCGTTCGTGTTTTCAAAAGCAACATCAAACAGCATACTGGGTGACATCTCCAGGATACTGAAGATAAAAGGCCCCGGATCCCTGGTGTATGGAGAGGATAGCATTACCTACGGAATAGATCTCATTCTTAATGACCACTCCGACCTCATCATTTGCGGAGGCGTAGATGAGATCACCGAACCTTCAGTGCTTGTCTCCAAGGAGATGAACAGATTACTCGAACCTGATGAGGCCGGTGATGCAGTGGAAAGTGTAAAACAAAGTAAGGAAAAAGACAACTACATATTTGGAGAAGCTGCTTCCTACATCGTTCTGGAAACCCTGGAATCAGCCCGAAAAAGAAATGCCACCATTTACGCAGAAATCGTTGATTACAAACAATATATGGACTCAATATACGACAAAGTGATCTACAACCGGTCCGCAGAGGACCTATCGAGACATCTCAATGAATTTGTGGATCAGCACACCACAAGCACGGAGGACAAAAAGCTCTTTGTTGGTTCAGCCTGCCTTCCCTGGCATATTCAATCATATGAATGGGAAGCACTTGGAAAAAATGACCACAACTGGGTTTATTCCAATACCAAGGTATCCCTGGGTGAAGGGTTGTCAGGAACAAACAATGCCACCGTTGCTTCCGCTGTCTTGAGTCTCAATAACAACAAAACCGCCAACGTCTTCAAGGACGCGGAAATTTTAAACGAACCTCCATCCAATATTACCATGGATGAGCAGGAGCTGGAGAACATCAACTTCGTAGTAACGAACACCTTCTCCCTCGGCGGAAACAATACATTAGTAGCATTAAAA
>QQUB01000739.1 GCA_008501835.1 Bacteroidota bacterium | reverse complement strand
GGCAGTCAGGCTTGAACTTTTGTTAGGGTTGAAGCTGTAATGAATATTTCCGTTGTAATTCGAACTGGGTGCTTCGTCAACAGTCTGTGCCACGAGCAACTCAGGGTCAATAATCTCATTGACATCAAAAATGTAGGTGTCACTTTCGAGGGTCTCCACCCGGTCGTTGATAAAAACTCTGGCATCAAAACTGATCGAATGTTCCGTATTTAGCTGATAATCCAGCCCGCCGGAAAAGTTGAGGCCTTTCCGGTCGTTGATACTTTCGGAATCCATATCCAGCAGGAAGTCCTGTCGTAACATGGTTTCATTACGATCCTGCAGGAAATCATTGTCTGAATAATTTATTCTCGAAAATACATTTATCTTTTTTCCGCTGTAGTTCAGACTCGATCCTATACTTGATCGAACCTGAAACCCCTTGGAATAACTACCGATTAAATTGCCGTTGAATCCCGAACGGGTATTCTTTTTCAGGATGATATTAATGATACCGCCGGTTCCTTCAGCATCATACCTGGAAGAAGGGTTGGTAATGATTTCGATGGATTGGATGTTTTCAGAGCGCATTCCTTCCAGCATATTGGTGAGGTCGCTTCCCGAAATTCTGGAAGGCCGTCCATTGATGTAGATCTGAACCCCGGATTTACCTTGCAACAGGATGTTGTTGTCCATATCAACGACCACTCCCGGAGATTTGCTGAGTAATTCCAGACCGTTGTTGCCTGACGCGTTTACACTGTTCTCTACATTATACACCATTTTGTCCGGATGTATTTCCACCATGGCCTTTTCGCCACGAACCACAATTTCGTCCAGGACATTTACGTTGTCCTCCAACTGGATCTTATCCAATTCTACCACCTCATTTTCCTCGAGTGTAATCAGATCGGAAATGAAGGTTTTGAACTCCATGTTTTTGACCATGATGTAATAATCTCCATCCGCCAGATTGTCGAACAAAAATGCACCGTCCTGCGCACTCATGGTTCCGGTCATAAAAACGGAATCCTGGTTCATCAAAACGACGGTGGAAAACTCTGAGGGCACATTGGTTGGGCCATAAATAAAGCCTTTGATTTGTGCCTGGTTACCCTGGGCCTTCAATTGAGCTATGGAGCAAATCATAATAATGGCCAGGAGATATAGCGGTTTTAAATATTTCATAACTTGAAGTGGTTAGTTTGAAGTAAGCGTATGTTTAAAAATTTTATTCGAGGTTTTTGTACCCCATTTAATATTATTCCATTTCGATAGGGAGAATGGATGAAATGGAAGAATGGATGACTGATTTCATTTATCCAATTTTCCAACTATCCAATTTTCCGTCACTGACTGCAATACTGTTTCGGATAAGAAGTTGATTTTCAATTTAAATATGCTCTAATACAAATGAATCGGGTGACCATTTACCTGGCCTTTTTAAATATCATATACCAATTGATGAAATAAATATCTGAATCCGGTTTTTTCAATGCTTCCTTGTCCTGAGGGGTAAGGAAAGGTTTCATGTAGTCATCACCGGGCTGCCAGTTAGCGGGCAGAAGGATATTTTCATGCTGATCATGAGTCTGAAGCGCTTTTAATGTCCGGAGAATCTCTTCTGTATTTCTGCCCACCTCGCTGGGGTAGAATTGAAAAGCCCTGACTACATTGTTCGGATCTATAAAGAATATTCCCCGAACACTTTGCCCCGTCGTGAATTGAGTATCTACCATTCCATACTTATAAGCAATGGCATAGGAACTATCGACTACAAGCGGGAATTCGATTTTTACTTTACCCCGGTCTTTAAAATTAATACTCTCCAGGTCAGCTTTCCAGCTTTGGTGAGAAACCATCCGGTCAACCGAAATAACAACCACTTGAGTATTGAGTGCATTGAAATCCTGTTGTCTGTAAGCGAGGTCGAGAATTTCGGAGGAACAAACCGGCGTGAAGTCGCGGGGATGGGCAAAAAGTATTTTCCAACGATCTCCAAAATCACCCGGGAAACTAATAGGGCCATTAGTAGACGGGGCTTTAAAAGCGGGAGCTTTGGAGCCGATCAATGGAATTCGCTGACTACTTCTCGGCTGGGCGGTTGCAGATACAATGGTAAAAAACAACAGCCCACCAATGATAAGAAGATTCTTCATCGTGAAATGTTTATAAAGTAAAAAGTGCTGTTTGGGAAAATTGGGCATTTAGAGGGATGTTTTAGCCCAATTGTTGTAATGAGTCTGTGGCGTGAACCAAAATAGGCATATGTTTTCGGTTTTCAAATTATACAACCACAAAATCGATGAATGCCCAATAAATATAGAGGAAACGGGATTTTTTTTGTTTTCAATTGATGCAAATCCCTCGAAAGGGGGTAAATAGTTTTTCATTGTTCGGGAAATACCAAATAAAACATTGCCGGTGATGCCGAACGGAGCAATTTAAAAATGAATTTTTCAGAGGTTTAAAAAGGGCTATTGAAAAAAATGTGCGATATTTTGACTGTTTATCAATGACTTATGAAGGTGTGATTGAAAAAATTATTCTAAAACGCTTGTTTATTCTGCAAATTACATCTACATTTGCACCGCCTTTAGAAAAAGGTGTTTTTTAATTAAAAATAACAAAGAAGTGAATACACTGAGTTATAAGACAGAATCAGCAAAAAAAGAGACCGTTGAGCGCAACTGGTTTGTGATTGATGCTGAAGGAGAAGTTGTAGGCCGTTTGTGTACGAAAATTGCTACCGTGCTGAAGGGCAAACACAAGCCAAGTTATACACCGCATGTTGATTGTGGTGATTTCATCGTAGTGGTAAACGCTGACAAGGTTCGTTTTACCGGTAACAAAATGTCTGACAAACAGTATGTAAGATACTCTGGTTATCCAGGAGGTCAGAAATTTGCTACTCCAAGTGACATGATCGATAAGAAACCTCGTTTCGTTATCGAGAATGCCGTTAAGGGAATGTTGCCAAAGAACAAACTGGGACGTGCGATGGTGAAGAAGTTGTTCGTTTATGACGGACCAGATCATCCGCATGAGGCACAGAAGCCACAACCATTTGAATTTTAAGAAGGATAAAAATACATTTTATTTAATATGGAAATGATTAATGCAATAGGGAGAAGGAAAGCGTCGATCGCGAGAGTTTATCTCACTAAAGGTGACGGTAAAATCATCGTGAACGGTAAGGACTACAAAGAGTACTTCCCTCTTCCACATATTCAAAATAAAGTTACTGCTCCTTTCAAAACAGTAGCTGTTGAGAATATTTATGATTTAAAAGTTAATGTAACCGGAGGTGGATTCAAAGGACAGTCTGAAGCAATCAGAATGGCCATTGCCAGAGCGTTGGTTAAGCTGAACGAAGATTTTCGTGTGCCGCTTAAATCCGAGAAATTCCTCACTCGTGATGCCCGTGTGGTTGAGCGTAAGAAATACGGTAAGCCAAAAGCGAGAAAGAGCTTCCAGTTCTCAAAGCGTTAATGCTTTGTGGTCGCTTTTTTCAGGCAAGACCTGTTTCAAATTTATTTGTTTTGAACTTTAATGCTTAAGATAATGCAAAAACCTACCTATAAAGAGTTGTTAGATGCCGGCGTTCACTTTGGTCACCTCAAGAAGAAGTGGAATCCAAAGATGGCACCTTACATTTTCATGGAACGTAAGGGTATCCACATCATTGACCTGAACAGAACTATGGAGAGCCTTGATCGTGCTGCTGCTGCTATGAAGCAGATCGCCAGATCAGGAAGAAAGATCATGTTCGTGGCTACCAAAAAGCAGGCGCGTGAGATCGTGTCGAATGCTGCACAGAGTGTGGGCATGCCATATGTAACAGATCGTTGGTTGGGAGGAATGATGACCAACTTCTCAACTATTCGCCGTTCTGTTAAAAAAATGCAGAATATTGAAAGAATGCTGCAGGACGGAAGTCTTGAGAGCGTAACCAAAAAGGAAAGACTGACCTTGACCCGTGAATTGGCCAAGTTGCAGAAAGTACTCGGTGGTATCGCTAACCTCAACCGTCTTCCAAGCGCTGTGTTTATCGTGGATATCGAACACGAGCACATCGCTATTGCAGAAGCTCATAAACTTGGATTGAGAACCTTCGGAATGGTGGATACTAACGCCAATCCTAACAAGGTGGATTTCGCAATTCCTGCTAATGATGATGCTTCTAAGTCGATCAATATTATCGTTAACCACATGGTGGAAGCGATCAAGGAAGGACTGGAAGAACGTAAGAGTTCTAAAGCGGAGAAAGAATCAGCTGCAGCTGCTGAATAATCGCTGTTGATCCTTAAACAAAGGTAAGCGTTGAAGCCGCAGACCTTTATTTATTCAAATTAAATATTACAAACAAAATGAGTATTTCAGCTTCTGATGTAAAAAAACTTCGCGACCTCACCGGCGCAGGTATGATGGATTGTAAAAAAGCGCTCACCGAATCAGGTGGAGACGTAGAAAAGGCCATTGAACTCTTGCGTAAGAGAGGTCAGAAGATGGCTGATAAACGTGCTGACCGTCACGCAAGTGAAGGTGCAGTTATCGCTATGGTTTCTGATGACCAGACACGCGGGGTTATCGTGAAATTGAGCTGTGAAACTGACTTCGTTGCCAAGAATGAGGATTTCGTTAAACTCGCTACTTCCTTCGCTCAAACTGCATTGGATAAATGGCCAGCTGACCTCGAAGGTCTTTTAGCCTTGGATTACGATGACATTACCGTAGCAGGAAAAGTAACTGAGCAAGTGGGTGTAATCGGTGAAAAACTCGAGCTTGCAGCTTTTGAAAGAGTTGAAGCTGCTACAGTTTCTCCATATATCCACATGGGTAACAGAGCTGGTGTTTTGGTTGGATTGACCAAAAACGGAGGTGATATTTTCGATGCTGGCCGCGATGTAGCCATGCAGGTTGCTGCTATGCACCCAATCGCTGTTGATAAAGATGGTGTTGACAAGTCTGTTATCGAAAAAGAAATCGAAATCGGAATGGACCAGGCACGCCAGGAAGGTAAACCTGAAAATATGCTGGAAAGAATTGCAACTGGTAAACTCAACAAATTCTTCAAAGAGAAGACTTTGCTGAACCAGCAATTTGTGAAAGACAGCAAGCAAACTATTGCTACTTTCCTCCAGAGCAAAGATCCTGAATTGACTGTCACAGACTTCAAACATGTGACTCTCGGATAATAAATTTTTAAAAGGGCGAATTTTTTAATTCGCCCTTTTTTTTGATAATAACCAAACATTTCAAAATTGCTGATAACCCGGGAATTCACCTCACCAAAAGCAATCATTGAAATTTGAAATTTGTTTTTCGTATCTTGCGTGTTGTATCATAACATGCCCAACATACTACAAGAATTCTTAAAAACATGGCGCTAAAATATAAAAGAGTTCTCCTCAAGCTTAGTGGAGAGTCCCTTATGGGAGAAGAAGGATTCGGCATTTCTGCCCATATGTTAAACCACTATGCCAATGAGATCAAAAACCTCTCTGATTTAGGAGTGGAGATCGCCATTGTAATCGGAGGAGGAAATATCTTTAGGGGCCTGCATGCTAAGGATTCCGGAATAGAAAGAGTCCAGGGAGACTATATGGGTATGCTGGCAACTGTCATCAACGGACTGGCCCTGCAAAGCGCCCTCGAAGGACTCGGCGCCTATACACGCCTCATCTCCGCCGTAGAAATTAAACAAATAGCAGAACCTTACATTCGTCGTCGAGCCATCCGCCACCTGGAAAAAGGCAGGATCGTCATTTTCTCCGCAGGTACAGGAAGCCCTTACTTCACCACTGATTCCGCCGCAGCCCTGCGTGCCAACGAAATTAGTGCCGACGTCATCCTCAAAGGAACCCGCGTCGACGGTATTTATACTGCTGACCCTGAGAAAGATCCTAATGCCAAAAAATTCGATACCATCAGTTTCGCCAAAGTGATCAGCCTGGGGCTGGGTGTAATGGATATGACTGCCTTTACCTTATGCCAGGAAAACAATCTGCCGATCATCGTTTTTGATATCCATGGTGATAGCAACCTCACCCGTATCGTTCAGGGAGAGGAGATCGGTACGTTGGTAGGGTAATAACAAGGAAACAAGGTAATAGGGGAACAAAGAACTAAGGAGTTAGCACCGGTTGTTTAGTTTGCCGTATGCTGGACTTTTTGACTTTGTCATAATTTTTAAAATTTCATTGACTTCCTTTTTTAGCCTTAATTGTTCTGGTTTGTCAGTGGAGAGATCTGCGGCTTTGATAATCCTATTTTTGTTATTTATTCAAAATCTCATAAAGTCGATATAATTATCCGGCTGGAAAACCTCCGAGGTTTTGTACAACAGAAATATATGAATCAATGAAAATTGCCTGAAAACAGGAATGGAAACCTCGGAGGTTTTTTCCTGGTTATTAGTAATTCTCAACTCCATAGTATCCCTTCGACAAGGTGTCGCCTTTTCCTGCTTCAGGGCTTCGCAAAGGCAAAACCTTGACACATACTTTTCCCTTATTCCCTTGCCCATCACACATCCGCAAACGCCAGGGTCACCATACTTACCTTCGTATTCGGCACTTCTAAAATTTTCAAAGCACATATTTCCAGCGTCGCTCCGGTGGTGATCACGTCATCGACCAGTAAGATGTGTTTCCCTTTTATTCTGTCCGGGTCAGTAACACAGAACGCCTGAGCGACATTCTCCAAACGTTCCATGCGGGATTTTTGGGTTTGGGTTTCTGTAAAGGTTTTTCTGATCAGGATGTCCGCTGCCCATGGAACAGACATACTTTTGGAAAGCCCTTTGGCAATCATATCACTCTGGTTATAACCGCGTTGGTGTTTTTTCTTTGGATGTAGTGGAACAGGAATGATGAGATCAATACCAGAAAAAAGAGGACTTTTCTTTAATTGATGGCCAAAATATTCACCGCATTTAATGCCTACCTCCCTCCTGCCCCTGTATTTCAAATGGTGGATGAGGTTTTGAACGTGGCCCCCTTTGGTGAACCGATAGAGTGAAGCACCCGCCTCCAGGGATAGTCTTCCCCAGAATCGCTCGGTAAATGCATTTTCTTTGTGTAAGTGAAATTGTGTCTGTGGCAGCTTAAAGGAACAACGAAGGCATAAAACCTGATTGTTTATCGGTGCATTGGACTGGCATGCAAGGCAAAGGTTTGGGTAAAAAAGCGACAGCAATTCGTCGCCCAATTGGGAGATGAAAGTTTTCATTTGTTTAAAAATTTAAGGGTTATTTTCCGGTAAATTATGGGTTTTATGCCAAAGTAGCAAGATCGTGAGGTATCCTACAATAAGACATGTACCTCATATATTGTCTATTCCTCCCACAAAACCTCCTTATTTCCCTATTCCATTGTTCCCCTATTCCATTGCAATTAAGATTTGTCTTTTTAGTCGAACCTGATTATATTTGCATTACTAAATTAGGGGTAATCTACACTTCTTATTGGCTAACCGCATACCAAGCTTCCCGACACCGGGAGGTACACCCTCTTTCAGTTGTAAGTATTTTCAGAGCATTTGATACCCGTATTGAAATTATAATCTCATTATATTAATCAGAATAATATGAAACGAGCCTTACTATTCTTAAGTTTTATTTTAACCTCTGCTCTGCTATTCGGCCAGGAACTGGACACAGATCTTTACAGAACCTACGATGGTTCTTTGAATAATGTCGACAATCCGGAATGGGGCCAGGCAGGAACCAATTTGCAAAGAATTATACCATCGGCCTATACAGATGGTATTTCATCTCCTGCAGGATGGCTGCGATTCAATCCAAGAAAAATCAGTAATACTGTATTTGCACAGGACGATCCCATTTTTGATCCTGTCGGATTGAGTGATTTTTGTTGGGTCTTTGGCCAGTTTATTGATCACGATATAGGGTTGACCCCGGATGGAAATGAAGATGTTTCTATCTCAGTTCAGGCCGGTGACGAGTGGTTTGATCCTCTTGGCATGGGAACAGCAATGATCCATGTGCTCAGAAATATTTATGACCCTGAAACGGGGACTTCCGAGGAGAATCCAAGAGAACATCCTAACATCATTACTGCATACATCGATGGATCGGCTGTTTACGGGTCTGACCAGGAAAGAGCTGACTATTTGAGAACTTTCTCTGGTGGAAAACTACGTACCTCTGCCGGTAATATGCCGCCATTAAATACCACAACCGGTGAATGGTCAGGTGATGTTGACCCCGATGCTCCGGATATGGCTAATGCTACTGGTATCAGTGATAAGATTTATGTTGTTGGAGATGTGCGTGGTAACGAAAATGTTTTACTGCTTTCTTTCCATACTTTATTTGTCAGAGAACATAATCGTCTTTGCGAAGTGGTCGCTGCCAAAAACCCTGATTGGGACGACGAAGAAATATACCAGTATGTGCGAAAAATGGTCGGTGGATTGATCCAATCTAGTGTATTCGATGAGTGGTTGCCGGAAATGGTACTTGACCTGCCTGATTATACCGGGTACGATCCAACGGTCAATGCGCAGCTTTCTAATACATTTACTGCTGCAGCTTATCGTTTGGGACACACCTTACTCAATGATGAACTCAGAAGAATTGGTGAAGATGGCGCTGTGGTGGAACAAGGACATATTGACCTTAAGCACGCTTTCTTTAATCCATTTGCGATTCTTGAAGTTGGAGGAATAGAGCCTTATTTCAGAGGCATGGGAGTTCAGAAACAGCAAATGCTGGATGCCCGTGTAGTTAATGCGGTCAGAAACTTCCTTTTTGGCCCTCCGGGTGCCGGTGGTTTAGACCTGGCATCTATCAATATTCAGCGTGGAAGAGAAAGAGGTTTACCGGATTTTAATACAGTTCGTGAATCACTTGGGTTTGAACCATACACTAACTGGCTAGATATCAATCCTGACTATCTCGTTTATGACAGGCTGCATGATGTTTATCAACTTCATGATATTGACCCTTGGGTAGGAATGGTTGCTGAAGAACCACTTCCTGGAACTATTTTTGGAGAAACGGTTAAAAAATTCATGGAGATTACTTTCCTAGGTCTGAGAGACGGAGATCGTTTTTATTATGAGATCGATCCGATTTTGGAAGATGAAGACAAGACATGGATTAAAACAACTACTCTTCACGATATTATTATGATGAACACAGGTGTGTCCATCATGCAGAGCAATGTATTTGAAGCAATGCCTTACGAAGAGATTTGTGACCATTTGGATGTCGATCTTACTGTGGATATCTATACGCCACAGGGAGTACCAGTTCCGGAAGTCAATGTTGATTTTCAACATGATGATGCCACTTTCAGTACTTCTGGCCTGATTGATGGAACCTTGAATTTAACCCAGATTCCGGGCTGTGGAGCTGAATCCCTGGTATTATTCAAAGATGGTGGCTTGCTGGATGGTGTAACAACTTTTGACCTCGTTCTGATGTCCAAACATATTTTAGGCCTTGACCCTCTGGATACTCCGTATCAGTACATTGCAGCGGATGTAAATAACAGTGGTTCTATTACTACTTCAGATATAATCAATGTAAGGAAAGCAATCCTTGGATTGGTAGAGACCTTTAACAATAATACCTCCTGGAGGCTGGTGCCTGCTTATATCAACTTTGACGAGCCTGCAGATGCCTTGGTTGGAGGCTGGGACTCGACAGTTGACTTTGATGGATTGCTCAGTATGAATTACGATGCAGGCTATGTGGCAGTGAAAATTGGTGATGTGAATGAGAGCCTTGACCTATCTTCAGATGGAATTATTGATGAAAGATTTGCAGGTGAAGGCATGAAGCTTCAGTTAGAGGAATCTCAAATCACAAAAGGTTCTACTTATACTGTTGATTTTTATGGACAGAGTGACCGCATGATTGCCGGGTATCAGTTTGCATTGAATTACAATGCTACTGCCTTGAATCTTACGAGAATTGATAGCCATCTGGAAGACCTTTCAGAAGAGAACTTTGGAATTGATGAGGCAACCGGGCTGATTGCAACGAGCTGGAATCAGATGGGAGCAGAAGATACTTTCAAACCAGGCCAGAAGATTTTCTCACTGGTTTTTGAAGTGAAAGAATCCGGAAAAGTCTCAGACTTCCTTTCTTTCAATGACAGAGCTTTGCTTCCTGAAGCTTATGATACAGGACTGAATACTGGTGAGGTTTCCATGGAATTTATGGTTCAGCAATCAATTGGATCTGAATTCGCATTATACCAGAATCAACCAAATCCATTTGGTGTTAAAACGGTAATTCCTTTTTACCTTCCAGAGGATGATCAGGTAAGTTTCACCATATTTGATGTTTCAGGAAAAGTATTCTTCTCTTCAAATTCCTCTTTGACAAAAGGTCATCACCAGTTTGAGATTTCCCGGGATGATCTGCCTGAGGCCGGGGTGTTTTTCTACCAGGTATCTACCAGCAAAGGCAACAAGACAAGGAGAATGATACTGACAGAATAAAAATAACAAACTGTAGCTCACAGGACTTTTTGAGCTAATAAAAAAGGGGTGCTGATTTTCAGTATCCCTTTTTTTATATCTTTGAATGGACCATTACTGAACAAAATCAATTAAAATGCAGAATAAAAAGAACATCCTTTCTTGGATCGTCAGGGTTGTTGCAGCAGTGATTTTATTGCAAACCCTGTATTTCAAATTTACCGGGCACGAAGACAGTGTGTATATTTTTTCCGAATTAGGCCTTGAGCCGGGAGGGCGTATTGCTATTGGAATTGTTGAGTTGATAACGGCGATTTTGTTGATCCTGCCACGGACTGCAGGCATTGGAGCTGTCCTGGGGCTTGGTGTAATAAGCGGTGCTATTTTTTCGCATCTGACCCAATTAGGTATTGAAGTCAAAGGCGACGGAGGTACTTTGTTCTACCTTGCTGTTGCCGTATTCGTTTGTTGCCTGGTTGCTGCCATTTTGCACCGCAAGGAAATCCCTGTTATCAAGAAATTTTTCTAGGGGAAATTGATACTGTTTTTTGAGTTACGAGTCTCATCTTTTTCGTTGTTTTCAATATCCCTTCTTATCTGTCGAAAGGAAAATAAGGCAGTATATGGACAGTACTACTTTAAATCAAATTTTTTATCTGAAGTGAAAAGATAGGCTATACCGCAGAGAAGCGCAAGAGAAGCGCAGAGAGCCACGGAGTTTTTTTTTCTCAGCGGTCCTCTGCGCTTCTCTGTGAAACTCTGCGGTGCAACTCTCTGTACCTCTATGATTGACTATGATTTTTTGATCAAAACTAATTTTGTTCTCCTACTTTCCTAATACGGAATAATGATAACTCGCAACCCGTAACCCGTATCTTTAATTAATCAATAAACTCCTCTGCCTTAAGTACATTGATGCTGATAGTTGCCAGATCAGAATTAGGATATTTGGTTTGTAATGATGGAACCGGGTGCAATCCTGCCGCTTCAGCAGCTTTAAGGAAACAGTCGAGCTCCAAAATATACTGATCTGAAAAACCGTGAGTGGCATCATAGGCGGTCACTGCAGTTCTGCCGATATTTTTTGCAGCTAACTCAGGAGCAATAGTGTGTAATTCGATAACCAGTAATCCAAACCTTCTCACATAAGGAGTCCATTTACCCAGGTGTTCCACCAGATTGTCAACGACTTCAGCATTGTTGATGCGTTTACCCCTGAAGGCAAAGGCTCCGCTTGATAAACTTACCGGAGCTTCGCTTTTTTCGGGCTCGGAATAGATTCTGTTATGATCCAGGAAGGAGCGTACATTCAGGAGGTCTCCCAGATTGATGTCATAATTTTCTTTAAGTTGCTTAGCTAAAAGGTCCGGATTACCAATATCTCCCCAGACGACTTTGGCCCAGATTCCTGCCTGGTTGAGGGTATCCCTCGTGGCAGTTAACGCAGCTTCATTATAGTCGGACCCAACGATGAAAAGCGGATACTCACTCAACATTTTTCCACGCCTGGTTTTTGCCCATATCACTTCAAAGATGTGAACCAGCAAGGCGCCGTTACCGCATCCCATGTCTGCAAAACCAATGGGTTGTTCTTCAATCGGTTTGTCAAAAAGTTCGATGATGATCTCGTCAATCTTTTGGAAGTAGGTTGCATGAGCCCCACCACTTCCCCAAACATTCATACTGCGATCCACATGTAATTCCGGACTACCCTCCGGTTTGTTCCACAAAATGGCAGGATCCCCGAAAATGAGCTCTTTCAGGTGCATGAAAGTTGGCAGGTAAGAGACGGTGACACCATATGCACTTGCCCTTTTTGCATAGAATAAGCCTGTGTCTGTAAAATTAAAAATACCGCTCTTTTCTGAAAACCATCCCAGGAAGGCAAACATATCGATGATGGTTTTCATTTGTTCGTGATGGCGGCTGAATTCCTCAGTTTTAAAGGGAGCCAAACTGAAATAGCGGTGAAACATCCCATTAATACCCAAAGAAACAATGAGCGGTCCGGCAATCAGCCCTTCAATATGATTCAGGACCTGACCCTGGACCTCTTTTTCCGTTTCGTCCCTGGTTAGCTCAATACCGTAGGCATTTTTTTGTTGTTCGATCAGTACCCTCAATTGTCTGAAACTTTCAGGGTCAAAACCATCCTGGATGAAGTTTTCCAGTTTTATCGCATAAGGAATGAAGCGAACAGACGATTCGTAAAGGGGTATGTATTTAAGGGCTATTTCCCCTTCGGGGGTGATTTTAAAATTTATATCCGCACCATCATTCTGCACCTTTTGCGTCAACCATCCCTGAGAACACAAAACACGGAGCGCAACGTTCAAATAACCTTCATTACAATTGAATTGCTTAGCAATGGAAAGCAGGTTTGATTCCTTTTTTTCAACAATATGATCAAGAATCCCAGATTGATATAAAGTAAAAGCTGTAGGAGCGGTTACGATACCATCGAGATGACGGAATAGTCTGGAACGTAGCGATGAACGTTCCGATTTGGTTAGCGCCATAGGTTAGGTTTTAAATATTTAGGTCCTAAATATAGATAATGATCTTTATATGGGCAAGTGTCTAGTGTTCAGTCCTCAGTCTGCAGTCTTCAGTTTTGCACTCTGCATCCTGCACTTTGCACTCTGCATTTTACCCCCCTATGCCTTCAGGTCTTTTCTAACAATAATGGCATTCTTTTGCCAGTTCTGCGGCAAGTTTTGCGTTGTTGTAAACAAGTTGAATGTTGGAGAACAAGCTGTTTCCTGAGGTTATAGATTCAACCTTTGCCAGGAGAAACGGAGTGATATGTTTGCCTTTGATACCTTGTTCTTCAGCATGAGCAAGGGCCTTATCAATGGCTTCGTTGATGATTTCGGGATCCATACTGTATGCTTCGGGAATTGGATTCGCAATGACCATTCCTCCGTTGAGGCCAAGTTTCCATTTAGCGTTAAGGGCTTTGGCCAGAATCTTGACGTCATCAACCTTGTAGTCCACTGGCAATCTACTTGTTCGGGTATAAAAGGCAGGCAATTCATTGGTTCCAAACCCGACAACGGGAACGCCTTTGGTCTCCAGGTATTCCATGGTGAGTTCGAGATCGAGAATGGATTTGACACCTGCGCAAACTACAGCTACATTGGTTTTTGCCAATTCTTCCAAGTCAGCCGAAATATCCATGGATAGAGCTCCTCCGCGGTGAACGCCTCCAATGCCTCCGGTTGCGAAGATCCTGATACCGGCAAGGTCAGCGAGGATCATAGTTGAAGCCACCGTGGTAGCTCCGTCGAGTTTATTGGCAATGATGAAAGGAATGTCTCTTCGACTGGTCTTTCTGACCAGTGTGCCCTGTTTGCCAAGATAGTCTATTTCTTCCGCAGAAATCCCCACTTTCAAAGTGCCTTTGATAATAGCAATGGTGGCGGGAATTGCTCCATTGTCCCTGACTACTTGTTCAACCTTTAAGGCGGTTTCTACATTTTTGGGATAGGGCATCCCGTGGGAAATAATGGTGGATTCAAGTGCTACGACGGGTTGTCCATTTTGAAGGGCCTCCTGCACTTCTTTACTTATCTCTAAATGTTCTTTTTTCATTTTAATAGGTCGTTTTAAAGGTACCCCATATATTCAGCAAGCAGGTCTTTAGAAATATCCGGGTTTACTGCTTTTGTACTATCCAGAGCTATGGCGGCGGCGGCAAGTCCTGTATTGGCACATTCCATTATTGGTTTATCATGAACACTTGCGTAGGCAATCCCTGACATAAACGCATCACCGGCTCCGGTAGTGTTCTTCACTTCAACCAATAACGGTTTTGCCCACCCCAAATCATTTTTGTCTCTATAAAAAACGCCATCCACCCCTGCTGTGATAAAAATACGTTCCAGGCCCTGGTCAATCATCTTTTCAGCTGCGAATTTAAAATCTTCCTGCTTCTTCAAGGTCATTCCTGTCAGTAATTCTGCCTCAAATTTGTTGGCTTTGATACTGTGGAAATTTCCGTAAAAGGATTTGACCTTTTCAGCCAGTTTCATAGATACAAGGTCTAGATACACCTGTGGCAATCCTGGGGTTTCCGATAACCATTTGAGGGTGGCTTCGGGAATGTTGGTATCAGCTATGATGATATCGGCATCTTCCAGAACTTCCTGGCGTTTTTTCAGGCAGTTAATGTCTAATTTTTGAATGATCTCAAGAGCGGCAATACCGGTGTGAAGATCATGATCCTTATCGAGGATGGCGAGAAAAGTAGCAGCTTTTCCTCCTTTGATATGAAGACAATGAGTAAGTTCAATTCCGGTTTGTAAAGCATCAGCAATAAGCATTTTGGAAAAAGGATCATCACCGAAGGCAGTGATCAGGCTTGTGGGGACACCCAGGCGAGTGAGGTTTTCGGCAATATTCCTGCCGACCCCGCCGGGAGCTTCTTTCCAGCTGCCGGGAACAGAATCCGCAATTTTGATATCGTAATCGGTGAACCCCATGAGGTCCATTATTGCTGCCCCGACAATGCAGATATGCTTTTCGTCTTTCTTCATCTCGAATTTTTGTGAGCCACGAACCTGCCTTCCTGCAGTCAGCAGGCAGGTTCACTAATGTTTTTTGGAATTGATGGCACGAATGGTTTTTGGGATAATATGCTTAAATTGCTTCTGAAATCACTGAAATAAAAATAACACTTTAAATAGTAAAAATGCAGGCATTCAATCGCTTATTTCCAAACCAGGGAGCAATCATTGCTATGATCCATGTACGTGCCCTGCCCGGCACACCCGGATATGACGGGAATGATGAACTTATTATTGAACAGGCTATAAAAGAGGCGGAGATATATGCTGCTGCGGGCGTGGATGGTATTGGTATCGAAAACATGCACGATACACCTTATGTGCGTTATGAAGTAGGTCCGGAGATTACCGCTATGATGGCAGTTGTCGGGAGAGCAGTGAAACAAACTTCAGGTCTGCCTTGCGGAGTACAGGTGTTAGCCGGAGCGAACGAAGAGGCTTTGGCGGTGGCTAAGGCAGGCGGTCTGGATTTTGTCAGAGCAGAAGGATTTGTTTTTGCTCATGTTGCAGATGAAGGACTAATAGAGTCGAGTGCCGGAAAGCTTTTGAGGTATCGAAAGCAAATTGATGCCGAGCATGTTTTAGTCTTTACGGATGTGAAAAAGAAACACAGTTCTCATGCAATAACCGCAGATGTGGATATTGCTGAAACAGCCAAGGCAGCTGCCTTTTTCCGAAGTGATGGTGTGATCATTACCGGATTGGAAACGGCTACGGCTGCTGATCCTGCGGAAGTCGAAGCAGCAAAAAATGCGGCAAAAATACCGGTGCTGATTGGGTCAGGAGTGACCGTAGATAATGTAGGACAGTTTTTGCCCATCAGTGACGGAATGATCGTAGGGTCTCATTTTAAGGAAGGTGGCCACTGGGCAAATGCTATAGATGAGGATCGATTGAACAGATTTATGGAAGAGGTAAGAAGGTTAAGGAAATAGAACCTCGTTCCTTTGAAAAAAAAATCCCGAATTCTGCCTTTCGGCAAAATTCGGGATGAATTTTATATTATGCTAAACGTTTGGGGAAACCCAAGCGTTGATTATTCAGCAACCAGTTCGAAGGTAACTTCTGGTCGAACTTCTCTGTGAAGGGCAAGGACAGCTTTGTAGCTACCGATTTCCTTAACATCTTCAGGAAGTTCAATTTTCTTCTTGTCTACTTCGATACCGAATTGAGTTTGCAGTTCCTGGGAAAATTGCAGGGTAGTAATACTACCGAAGATTTTACCGCTGGTTCCTGCTTTGGCGCCGATCTTGAGGGTTTTACCTTCAATAGAAGCAGCCATTTCCTGATAAGTAGAGAGCATTTTTTCCTCCATTGCCGCTTCACGATTCTTCAGATCGGTCAGTCTGCGACGGTTGGTATCGTTGGCGATCAATGCCATTCCCTTAGGGATGAGGTAGTTGCGTGCAAAACCATCCTTAACAGTAACGATGGTGTACTTGTCGCCTACCTTTTCTACATCCTGGAGCATTATGATATCCATTATTATAATTTTTTTAGATGAATGAAATCCGGCTTTTAAACCGGAAGGCATATTCGAACCGATGCTTATTTCAGCAAGTCGGTTACATATGGCAACATTGCCAGGTGACGCGCACGTTTGATCGCTGTAGAAACTTTACGCTGGTACTTCAGTGAGTTACCGGTAATGCGACGTGGCAGGATCTTACCTTGCTCGTTTACGAACTGAAGCAGGAAATCAGGATCCTTGTAATCAATGTGCTTGATCCCGTATTTACGGAAGCGGCAGTATTTTTTACGCTGCTGACCGATCTTGGGATTGCTTAGAAATTTTATATCATCTCTTGAAGCCATTTTTCTAATTTTTTTGAGCTAACAAATAATTTGGACATTAATCTTCAGTTCCCTCGTCTGCCTTAGTTTCAGTGGCAGGAGCTTCGGGAGCTTTTTCTTCAACAGCTGCAGGTGCTTCTTCTTTTACAGGAGCTTC
>QQUB01000388.1 GCA_008501835.1 Bacteroidota bacterium | reverse complement strand
TTATCCATTTTTCTTTTCACAATAGATTTGTCGGCTCAAGCTGCCTGGGAAAAGTGCGCACAGAAAAAGGCAGACAGTTTGCTGCGAATTCAATACCCTGAAATGCTGTCCATTCAGGAGTTTGAAAATTGGATGACTAAAAACCTTGAAAAAGGAGAGATAGTTGGTAGTCGTTCTTTGATTACCATTCCGGTGATTGTTCATGTTGTTCACAATGGCCAGACGATTGGTAACGGGCCTAATATTTCAGAGGAGCAGGTGTTATCCCAAATTGAGGTTTTAAATGAAGATTTTCAACGTATTTTGGGAAGCCGGGGTTATAACGATCACCCTGATGGCGCAACCATTGACATTGAGTTTTGTCCTGCAGTTCTTGATGAAAACGATGAATTGCTGGATGAACCTGGAATCCACCGGTATAATGGAAATCGAGGTTCCTGGACTGTCCAGCAGATTGAATCAGAATTGAAAGTGAAAACATATTGGAACCCGAGTAAGTATTTCAACATCTGGACACTGAATATCAGTAGCGCAGGATCAAGCGATGTAGTTGGATATGCTCAATTTCCTTCGGCGTCTGGCCTTGATGGCCTGGAAGTAGACGAAGGTCCCTACCAGACTGATGGGATAGTCATTGATTATACCGTTTTTGGGAGTTCTGAAAAGGGGAATTTCCCCGCCTTGGAAGCACCTTATGATCTTGGAAGGGTTGCCACCCATGAAACGGGGCATTGGTTAGGATTAAGACATATTTGGGGAGATGGCGGATGCAGTGTGGATGATTATTGCGACGATACGCCCTATGCCAGGGAGGCTAATTATGATTGTGATCAGCACTTTTCCTGTAGCAGTACGGATATGATTGAAAATTACATGGACTATAGTGAGGATGATTGTATGAATATTTTCACCCAGGATCAAAAAGAACGGATGCTGACGGTATTAGAAAATTCTCCCAGGCGTAAAGAACTGTTGGAAAGTAGTGTGTGTGAAATTCCATTGAATTGGAAGTTATCGGCCACTGAAATTGAAATATATCCGAATCCGACGGCAGGTACTTTGAATATTCATCTGACCAATTTGGAAGACCTCTCAGAGGCTTCGGAATATCATGTGTTTTTATTTAATGCAAATGGACAAATTGTGATAGAAACAGATGTGACGGTGAATGAAATTTCCCCGTTGGATATTGGAAATTTGACACCTGGCATGTACTTCCTGAAAGTTGCGAACAGCAGTTTTAACGAAAACTTTAAAATCATAAAAATATAGAGCGAATTCCTACCTCAAACAGGGGATGAAAAAGTCCGCAGTAATCAGTTGATAGTCCTCAGTCTGTAAGAATAGATTGAGGCAAATAATTTGGATTGCCAATTAATTAAGGAATACTGCAGCAGCTTTAGAGGCCCCGGATAATTTAATAACAAAAATTTGAAGTTATGAAAGCATCAATCACCGTGATGACGGTGGCTGTAATGGTATTCCTCTGCTCCACAACAGCCATCGCACAAAACAAAAAATCAAACTCCGGGAAGCTGGAGTTTGCCGAACGATTATGGTACGGGGGAGGATTTGGTCTTGGCTTGAGCAGCAGCACCTTTGGGCTGGAAGTGTCACCGATGGTAGGCTATAAAATAACAGAGAAATTCTCTGTCGGTCCACGAATTCCATTGAGTTATACCTATGCCAAACTGGTATCTGCTGAAGGCACAGGACTTAATTATAACAATCTGGATTTGGGGATTGGAGCATTCACCAGGTATAAGATATTCAATCGCATTTTTGCTCACATGGAATACAATTATTTGTGGGTTAGTGAACCGGTTACTTCCAATGGTTACTACCTGTTGGATCCTGACAATTCCTCAAGTTTGCTCAAAGAAAATTCCACCAAGGATGAATTCAATCTGGGACTTGGATATGCGGGCGGTGGACGGTTAGGAACCGAAATATCACTACTCTACAATGTACTCAACGATCCTAATTCATTAACCATCCCATTGACCATTCGAGTGGGGTTCAATTATAAATTCTGACAATCAAAAACAACTACAGTAACTATTTTTTATCACTTAAAATTAATATCAAATGCTAAAACAAATTTTTAAGTTATCCTGGATGTTTGCGCTGATGAGCGTATTTGCTTTTTCTGCATGTGAGAGAGATAATCTTACCAATGATGAAGACCTTGTAATGGATTATCTGGATGAAGCCTTGTTTCATTTGCAAAGTGAAGGAAACCTGGGGCGATTCGGATGCTTTGAACTGGTTTTTCCCGTTACCCTTGAATTTCCGGATGAAACTACCTTTATGGGTGACAGTTATGAAGAATTAATTCAGGCCATTCAGGAGTGGAAAGAAGCTAATCCGGATGTTGAAGGTCGACCGACCTTTGTGTTCCCGATCGAAGTCATTTCCGAAGATGGAGAAGTGATTTCAGTGAACAGCAAGGAGGAATTACATGAATTGAGAGAAGAGTGTGGCGGGCACTTCGGCGGCCACGGACATCACGGACACCATGGGCATTGTACCCCTTGCTTCGAAATCGTTTTCCCTATTACGATTCAGTTCCCGGATGAAACTACAGCGGAAGCAGGAAGCAGAATTGAGTTGAAAAATCTCATCCGCGAATGGAAGCAGGCTAACCCGGATGCTGAGGAAAGACCGGAACTGGTATTCCCCATTGAAGTGGAAATGGAAGATGGAACCATCGTTACCGTTAACAGTAAAGAAGAATTGCAGGAACTCCGTGAGAGTTGCGATGATTAAATAGTCTAAAATACTTTTTTCATTAGATTAATAACTTCGGTGCCGGTTTGGAGAGATCCAGGCCGGCATTTTTTATAGAAATACTATTTTTTAGAAAAATAGTATTTCTGTCTTAAGAGTTAAGTTGAATTGGGTGTTAAATATACCTTGCTGGCGGGATTGGCGTCAAATTAGTGTAACCAAATGCCAGAGGCATGACATATTATTGCATGGTACGCAAGTGCCATGTAACAATGCAAAAAAATCAGTTCCATAGGAACGACACAATTTGACTCATAATCAATTAACTGTGCCGTTCCCATGGAACTGGTGATTTCTCAATTCCTAGCAAGGCACTGACGTACCATGCTAGGAGATGCCGTCTCTCTGAGACTGGATTTTCAAAATAGCACCACTAATGTGACATATATCCAGCCAGCGGGGTATACCTAAGTTGAAAATTTTCAACTTTAACCAACAATCAGCAATGGAACGCAGTGACATCCCGAATGAGATTTTATATCGAATGTACACAAAGTGTCGGGACCAGCTAACCTACCTCACCCATTCCACCAATTCAATCAACTCCCGCCTCGTCATTTTCGCAATTTGATCGAATTGATTACCAACGGCCTGCAGGTCAACTTCCGGATGTACTTTTTTGATGAGTTCGTACTCATTATTTCTGAACTCGTCAATGTTGTTAAAAGATCCCCAGGCATCAACAGTGACATAGTTCGGACCAAAATCTGTCCCCTTTGGCAACCATCTGCGGAAGAAAAACCAGCCTTCCATATTTCCGGCTTCAATACCACCTTTGAAAAACGGTTTTCCATATTTTGACATCATTTCCCTGAAATCGTTCTCATGCTGAGCTTCGATTTCAAAGTAATTGACAAAACCGTAATCAGCAGGCTTCACACTTCCTGGCTTTATCGCTGCATCAAGGTTTTCATAAATGTTCGTTTCAACGATTTCAAGGGCAGCCCTCGCCTCCTGGATCAGGGATTCGAGATCCTTGCCTTCAAAGGCGGTAGCGAAGTAGGCCATTCTTTGCTCACTGGTGTAATTGAGGTTTTCAAATTTATCGATCAATTTAACTGAGTAGAAATCACAATTACAATCTTTCCCGTTTGGAAAACGAACTTTGTAAAAATCCCAGGAAGCAATGTTGCCATCCTTAATTCGGGTTTCATAATATGGTTTGAGAATTTTTTTGGCGACCTCTTCGACCTTATCGTTTTTGGCTTTGATACAATTGACCTCCAGGTATGTTCTTTGTGGTGCTTCCTGGGCAGAAATGATTTGGATCAACATGACAAATGAAAGGAAGACAAGGATTGTTGATTTTTTTAAAAATGAGTTTTTCATAATTATTTATGTATTGGTTAAAAAATATGGGGGTGTTTTTGATGACTAAAAAATCAGTAAAAGCAATGGCAAAAGCAGGCATAGGATGTAAATCATTACAACCATTTTTTTTATGCTATTCATAAGTTGTTTATGGCCGGTTCCCGTTGAAAACGGGAACCGGAAAATTTGATATTCAAAAATTTATCGCTGGCC
>QQUB01000084.1 GCA_008501835.1 Bacteroidota bacterium | reverse complement strand
ACGGTATTGCCTGGTACTGGAAGGGCGTTTTGGAACATGATCTTAAATTGACAGAAGACGCAAAATATTCCTACCAAAAGGCGATTTTATACTCACCGGATCTTTGGACTCCCTTCAATAATCTGGCATAATATTTCTGGAAGAAGAACAATTTGATCAGGCTATTGATATGTTTGAAAAGGCTGTAGCCGTAGAACCCAATGCCCCCCTCGCTGCCGAAAACCTGCAAATTGCCAAAGACAGAAAGAAAAATTCCGGAGGACTGTTCGGGTTGTTTAAGTAAGGACTCGCAGGCTCGCTGTTTAACATTGTCCCGACAATTTTTGCTTCCCTTGCGGCGGGATCTCCCGCTGGTCGATTTCAGGTGTTCAAGGTGTTCAAGGTGTTCAAGAAACTTAAAAAGGAAGTTTTAGATATTCATCTGAGCTCATTTCTATATCACAGCCGGAAGTACATCTCTCTTGTTGAAAATGTTATCCTTTACGACTGGACCCGAATAAGCTGTAATTAATGCTGAAAAAGCAGCGGAATATATTTTGTCGTTTTCAAAATGAAATCAGAAGGTGTAGTCCAAAGCTGCTCCTTTACTATTCCTCCTATTCCCGAAGCCTTTCAAGCCTCGTATCTAATATCTTAGTATTCTCATCATAATCAAATACGGCTATATAACCTGGCTTTCCTGGCAGCACCCTTGGTAATTCATTATGATTTTTTGCATTTAAATCAACTTCCTTATTCGAAAATTCACCATTAGAGTAGGTACTTAAACCTAAAAGATACTTTTTACGCTTTTCACCATCAGGCTCTTTGAAATCCAGATATGCTATGGTAAAGCTATTATCTTTTTCATGAAGATGCGTTAAAACGTAATCAAATCCCCCTCCAGCTTTAATAACCATCCCTTTATTGATAGAGAATAAAGGATTGGTATGAAAAAATTTATGATTTCCTTCTTTTTGAATCTCATGAACAGCAATCAATTCAATTTTGGATGAATAATGAAAAGTCACTAACCTTTCAGGGGATACATCTATCCTGGTTTTGGATACGTCAGAGCCCTGATAGCGATGTAAACGTTCATTAGAGTAAACCTCCCCTATTACGAACATCTCCCCCTCTTCATTTTCAAAAATATCATGTAGAAATAATTTTTCCTTTCCCTCTAAAGAAAAAGAGTGCTTTTGAACATCTTTTTCCCAATTAATTTTAGAATCATTTATCTCATTCCCCTCATAATCAAAAGTTTTATAAAAAAGCCCTTTACTCTTATAATCATGATATCTTTTTTCTCCTCGTTCAAAATATTGTCCCACCAAGCTTATTTTTTGAGTCCCATCATCCTTAAAAAATGCTTTCGTCGGTACATATTCAAATTTATCATCTGTGATTTTGGTTTCAAAAACCTTCTCTCCATTTTCCGGATTTAATGCAATTAAATACATGGAAACACCCAAAACTCTTCTGAAAACTTCAGATTTGGAGGTCAGTATTAAGAGCAAATCCTCATTTCCGCCAAGATAAGCTGCATAAACATCCTGTTTTTGATCTGGGTTTGATAAAAAACTCCACTTATCTTTAGAAAGATCCTGCGAAAAATTCTTTATTTCATAACCAATTCTATTTTTTTTTGCCTTAACACAAAACTCTAAAAAACTTCCGTCAGATAATGGGTAAAGACTTGTAGTTATAGGCGCCGTTAAGACCTTTGCTCCTCCCACTGCTTGAAACTCCCATTTATCGGCTTCTCGTTCCTTTTTAAAAAGTAACTTTGCTTCCTGGTTATAGACCCTAAAGTTAAATAATCTTTTTTTGGGGTCTCCAAACTTAACTACGATCTGATCTCCTAAAAGGATTACTTGGAGAAGTATGGCATCTTTTGAAACTGAAAACTTATCACTTCCCAATAAATTGAAATCTAGATCTAGCAACTTCAATTCATATTCTGTTCCACTACCGTTATTATCAATTTTGTTACAGGTATAGTACCCTTTCAACTCATCCCTGTTCCAAATAGGCCCTTCTTGTAAATAATTTCTAAAATCAAGCTTTTCATGAAAATAGATTTGTCCCGGTAAAGCGCTAGGTAAGTTTATTAGGACTATAATAAATAGTAAAAGAGGGGTGTTGAAATTATTGTTTTTCATTATTTGATTTTTCAAATTAATTGAATTCTTAGCCATGTCACCTAAGAAAAAGAATAACGGCAGAATATTTAAACAGTCTCAAAACCATTCTGCACAGCATTGGCTTTTATTTTAAAGGTCATATTTTAATCTAAAGGGATTTTCTGAATTATCCTGATTTTCATTTCAATGTCTGTGTATCTTATACCTCCCGGACTGCAAGTCCTATATGCGTACCCCTTTTAAGCAAAGTCGTCAAAATGATCGATAGTTTTATTTTTTTATGCTTCAAGGTATCGCCTTTTCTTCCCTCGATTGCCAACCCAAAGGCAAAACCTTGACCGCAAACTGGTACTGGTACTGTATACCGATGACTGAAGACTGAAGACTGTAGGCTAATCACCTTAATACTCCAACTCCCCAGCACCATCCCGAAGGATCTCAAAATCTCCCTGGGTACAATCAACGACTGTTGACGGTACATTTCCTCCAATTCCACCATCTATTACAATATCTACCAGTTTTTTATAATCTTCATTGATATCATAAGGGTCTGTAAAATATTCCAGAATCTCATCGTCTGATTTAAGGGAAGACGTAAGCATTGGATTACCCAGGGCCTCTAAAATGGCCATGACGATATTGTTTTCCGGAACCCGGACCCCGACTGTTTTTTTATTGTTTTTGAGGATTTTTGGCAATTTGTTACCTGCTTTTAGCACAAAAGTAAATGGCCCAGGCAGGTTTTTCTTGAGCAATTTAAAGGTTTGATTGTCAATTTGAGGAGTATATTCTGACATCTCTGCAATATCCCTGCAAACGAAAGAAAGACGTGCTTTTTTGGGATTCATTCCCCTTAACTGGCAAATACGGTCGACAGCCTTTTGCTGAAAAATATCGCATCCAAATGCATAGACAGTATCGGTTGGATATATGATTACACCGCCTTGCCTGAGTACATCCACAACCTGATTAATTTTCCGCCCCTCCGGGTTGTCTGGGTTAATTCTTAAAAACATACAAAAGATTTAAAAGATTCGCATAAACCCAAAATAATCGAGGTAGAATACCAGTTATGAAATTTCGGGAATTTATCTCCAAAACGGCGATAAATTTACTACATTTATGCTTTCCACTGCATAAAATGAGCATTTTTGATTCCATTTTTGCAGGTAAAGTATATACCGTGAATTGGATGGCTTTTTTATCCAGCAATTCCTATGCCGTATATAATCATTATTTTACCACAATACCAATAAGATGCGAAAATTTGTTTTGTTATTACTCACCGGCAGCATGTTATTCCTGACCAGCTGTTTTGATATTATTGAAGAAGTGTACCTCAACAAGGATGGCTCCGGAAAATATATTACTACTATTGATGCCAGTGGCTTATTTTCCAACCCATTCATGAAATCAGCGCTTGAAGAAGCTGCCAAGGAAGAGGGAGGTGAAGAAGTTGATATGGAACGCGACAGTATGATCTATTATAAAGATATGCCTGGTTTCGCTGACCTCTCTACTGCCGAGCAGGATAAAGTCAAGGACCTTAACATGAGAATAACCATGAGTGAATCCAAAGGAGAGTTTATCATCACCAATAAAATTCCCTTCAAATCACTCGCTGAGTTACAGGAAATCTCCAGCATTCTGGACAAAATTCAATCAGAAGATTCCGGCGATGGTTTCATGGGCAGTAATCCGTTCGGAGCCTCCACTCCAAGGTTTCAGACCGGGAAAAGGGAGTTGATTCGTTTGCCGGACGCTCCATCAGATGATGAAGAACTCGATGACGAAACCATGGATATGGCCAGGATGTTTCTTTCTGAAGCCAAAATGACCACCATTTACCACTTGCCTGGCAAGGTCAAAAAATGCGATATTCCCAACGCTGTTGTCGATGGAAAAATGGTAACCATTGAGAATGCATTACTGGATATGATGGATGAAAAGGTCACCTCAGCAGGGTCAATTAAATACAAGCGGAGGTAACGACCGCATTTTACAGATTCCGTCAAAAAACACGTTTGGAGGTAGCATTATCTCCAAACGTGTTTTATTTTTAGAGGTCTTCAACCATCATCTAATGCAAAAAAAATGATCAAAAAACACCTTTGGCACCTGTTATTCCTATCCTTTCCAATGGTCATCTTTGGCCAAAATAACCAAAAAGCTTTGGTCATTGGCATAGACGGA
>QQUB01000902.1 GCA_008501835.1 Bacteroidota bacterium | reverse complement strand
ACCATTACAGTAATGCTGTTATCTTCCAGCTTGACCACTTTCCCGATGGTACCATTTACGAACTGCTTTTCCGGATCATTTTTGATAAACATGACCTGAGCATCCAGTTTTAACTGTAAGTTGGCTTCGGTAGGGTAGCGGTTGGCGGGAAAGTCACCAGTGATTTTGGCAGTATAGGTTTGAGCCGGAAGTGGAATGGCATCAATTTTTCTGCGATTGATGTTGTCAACCGTATAATTTCGGGTAGAGAGTGTGATAAAAAAGTCTTCAGGTTTGAAGTCAGGCAGATATCGTTCGTTCAAATCCTCCAGGTCATCGAAGTCGGCCCTGTTTTGTCTTACCGTTTCGAGTAATCGCAAAAAATATCGATTATCCTGTCGGTAAACCTTTCTCAACTCCATCATGTTCATTTCAAAATTATCCTCAAACACCTTGGCAGAGAAGAAATAAGGCGATTCATAAAATGATTCAAACAATTGCTGTTCTGCTTCAGAAGAAACAACCGGAGGCAATTGAAATAAATCTCCAAAAAAGATTACCTGAACGCCCCCGAATGGATTTGGATTTTCCCTGTTTTTACGCAGGAAATAATCGATATTATCCAGAAGGTCAGCCCTAACCATGGATATTTCATCAATGATCAATACCTCCAGTTTTTGAAAGATTTTCCTGCTACGGAGCTTTTTGATCTCGTGGCGAGCCATGGGTTTGACTGGAAATTTAAAAAAGGAATGGATGGTCTGTCCCTTCACATTCAGTGCTGCAATTCCAGTCGGTGCAAGAACTACCGTATTTTTTTTAGTGGTGTTTCTAAATAATTGTAAAAGTGTGGATTTACCTGTTCCGGCTTTACCGGTGATAAACATATTTTCACCCTCTTTCTCAGCCAGATCGAGCGCATACTTAAAGTCGTTGTTTAATTCAAGGGGTTGTTTTCCGTTCATAAATACTTATTGTTCAAGGGTACATTTGCTAAACTTCATTATTGGATACCTGCCTCCCGATGTCAGCAGGCGAGGTTCCATATTCATTTTTCTGCTGTTCTAAAAGGAATATTCAGCTTTCTTCCTTCCAAAATCTGAATGATCAAATCCCCCTAATCATTCTTATACTCCCGCTGCCAGATCACTTCACCACCAATATCCTGCGGAATCAGGTTCATACATTTGCTCATTTCCACCTCCCCGGAATCACAGACCTTAACCCCATAACAATCAAACACCCTGACCGGATTGCCTTTAAAGAGGTACAACCATTGGTCATCAACGGCAAATTTAACAATCTGTTCCGGTGAAAAAAGGTTTATCGCGGCTTTCATCCAATCAATATCCATGGGTTTTGAAACATCGATACATTGTGCCGCAACATCTTCGTCCTTTGGAATTACTTTGATACATGTGATCTCCACAATTTTATCTTCGGCCATGCAAATACTCATGGCATCTGCCTCAACAAAATCGAATTTAATCTTTTGTCCGTCTTTCAAATCCAGTGGTTGTTCGGGGAACTTTACAGGCAACAATTTCTGACCAATTTCATCGATGATCATCAGTCCGCAACCGTCTAGTCCGGCAAAGTCTTTAATCACCCCGTAATGACGGCAGGAACCATTGTCAGAAAGGTTTTTTTGCGGACCGCAGGCACTCTGCGAAAAACTCAGTATTAAGCAAAAAGAAAAAAAGGAAATAAGCTTCATTTTTAGAAAAGGTTTATCTCAAAAGTAATAAAAAATGAATGGATTTTGTATTCGCTGAACCTGTCTTACGGGCCAGGCAAGATTCATTCTATTTGTACGGAAAAATTAAACTCCTAAAATTAGTGAAAATCAATGCAAGAGGCATGGCATATTATTGCATGGTACGTCAGTGCCACGCAATGAGATGCCGTCTCTTTGAGACTGGATTTTAGTAAGATTACGGCTAATTTGACACATATCCCACCAGCAGAGTACATCTTTCCTTTCATTTCAACCTACAACTTGTATGGTAGTGAATGCCTATATCATCAGGAACGCTCAATAATCTGTTGAAAACGTCTTTTATTTATCAATTTTTGAACTTGAGTTTGATTTTTCATTGTCTATATTTGGGTTTTCATCAAAAGACATCCTTATGAAGCGACTAGCCTTTATTTTATTTGCCATTTGTTTTTCAGTAAATGTTTTTGCAGGAGATTCCCTGACCATTGCTCAAGCTCACGAAAAGGTACAAGCGTTTTTCGATGCTAATAATCTTCCCGGGCTTAGTCTGACTATTGCTAAAAAGGGTGAGATTTTGCTTTCCGAAGGATTCGGGTATGCTGACCTTGAAAACATGGTTCCTGTCGATCCTGCCACCTCGAAATTCAGGATAGGCAGCGTTTCAAAGCCATTCACGGCTGCTGCACTGGCAGTTTTGTATGAGGAAGGAAAAGTAGATCTGGATGCTCCCATTCAGAATTACGTAAAGAAATTTCCGAATAAAGGCAGAAAGAAAGATGTGACCCTGAGATTGACGGCAGGGCACCTGGCAGGTATTCGGCATTACAGGGGCAATGAATTTTTAAGTTCAAAGCAATACAATACCGTGGAGGCAGGGCTCAAAATCTTTAAGGATGATTCATTGCTTCATAAGCCTGGTAGCAGATACGCTTATTCAAGTTACGGTTGGAACCTGATCAGTGCGGCCATTGAAACAGCAGCTGATGAAGATTTCCTTTCCTATATGAGAAAAGCTGTCTTTGATACCCTTGGTATGACCAATACCGTGGCTGACCGGAATGACTGGATCATTCCCGGCAGAACCCGCTATTATCAAACAGGCTTTCAAGGCGGTTTGATCAATGCACCTTATGTAGATAATAGTTATAAATGGGCAGGAGGAGGCTTTTTGTCCACTAGTGAGGATATTATCAAATTCGCGCAAGCTCATATGCAGGCAGGATATTTGAAGCAAGAAACCCTCGATTTATTCTTTGCTTCCCAGCAAACGGATTCCGGCGAAGTGACCAATTACGGAATCGGTTGGACAACCTATCCCATGGATAATGGAAACGAGTATTACGGACATGGAGGGGGATCAGTCGGTGGTTCTACGGCTTTTGTTTTTGATAAGGAGCAGGAGATCGTGGTGGTGATTATCAGTAATAAGTCAAGTGTGAACTATGGGAATTTGCCCTTTGAGTTAATTGAATTATTTCGGGAATAAATAGTGGGGGAGCGGTGGAACTTAATTTTTGGTTTAATGGTTTTGAAAATTAATTTACCTAAACTCTGGAAAATGGATTAATTTCCTGAAGTTTTTTACATTTAAAGGATTGTTCTTTAACGCTAAATCTAAATACAAATGAAAACAAAACTTCTCTTATTGATCTTTTTTCTTTGTGCACAATTCTTATCAGCTCAAAAGCTTTCCATCGGTCCTGAAATAGGAGTTATCTCTTCTTTTGATAGTGGATATGATCTTACTGACTTTGAAAAAAGAAGGAGTACCTACTTCATGGGTGTTAATGTTAATTATCAAATTAGCGATCATTTTTCTGTTGCTTCAGGGCTGCAATATCTTCGATTGGGATATCAGCATGAAACCTGCTACGAATTTCCTGAAGGCGTTGAAAATTTGCTAGTTGGAAAAATTGATTATTTGATCATGCCTTTGGAAATCAAGTACTATTTAGGAAAGACCAATAGGTTGTATACCTCTTTGGGGTTATTGATTGGATATAATATTAAGGCTGTTCAGGATATTCCTGAGCGTATTGGTGGTTGTGATTTTGGATATGCCAGTGATATTTCAGGCAGTGTTGATGATTTTGGAATTGGTGGTAACCTCGGTTTGGGATACACCATTTTTTCCAATGAAATGTGGGATATTGTCACAGAAATAAATGCTAATATTATTTCAGAGATCACCCAGCTGGAAAGCTTTGGCAGTGGTCTGTTGTGGACGATCCAGATGAATTACCAATTGTGAATATATCCAGGTTAATGAATGTTAATTACCCTGTGTTTTTGCGCAGGGCATGATCATGATTTCTCGATGATTTTTATGTAATTGGTTCCTTTCCTGCATCCTTCTTCAAAACCTGTCGATATGAAGAAGAATTACCGCCTCTTTTACCATTCCTTATTTGTTACATTTTTGTTCGCCTTCACTTTTCCAATAACTGCCCAGGACTTGCTGAATAGTACCAAAACCAGTCCTTACACCTACATTTATAAGATCACAGACCAGGAAGCGAAAGTCATTTATTATGAAAGTACCTGGGAGGTGGATACTTCCTTTTTACATACCCTTGTAGATTCTGTCAAAACGAAAGGTTATTATTCGGAAAAATTACCGGTCGGGC
>QQUB01000671.1 GCA_008501835.1 Bacteroidota bacterium | reverse complement strand
ATTCGGGACTTACCCAAACCTAAAGGTCATATGTTCCATGGGAGCAGGAGTAGATCAATTGTTCAGGGATCCTAACTTACCCAAACAGGCAAAAATTTGCAGGATAGTTGATAAGCAATTGTCCACTGCCATGAACGAATTTCTGCTGGCTCTGATCATGAACCACCTACGAGGTTTGAATTCCTATAAAAAGGATCAAACACAGGGAAAGTGGCTTCCCCGCCCATATTTATTGATACAAGATGTTCGTATCGGAATAATGGGGATGGGGCAACTTGGACAAAGCCTGGCCCAAAATCTGATTGCCTTGGGCTTTAAAGTTTCCGGCTGGTCAAATAGTAAAAAGAACATTCCTGGAGTGAAGTCCTACGCTGGCTCGACAGACCTTCCGGGATTTTTGAACCAAACGGACATCCTGATCTGTCTGTTGCCTTTAACCAACAAAACCAGGGGAATGCTGAATAAGAAGACCTTTGTACAACTTCCAAAGAATGCATTTATCATCAATGTAGCAAGGGGTGACCATCTTGTCGAAGGGGATTTAATAGAATTTATTGACACCGGCCACCTCAGTGGAGCAGCCCTGGATGTTTTTTCGAAAGAACCCCTTCCTCAGGAGCATCCCTTTTGGGGGCACCCAAAGATTCATATCACTCCGCACATTGCAAGCATAACCAATCCTGAAAGTGTTGCACCACAAATACTGGAAAACCTTCGAAGAATGAAAGGCGGGTTGCCTTTGTTGAATGAGGTTTCGAGGGAGAAAGGGTATTAAAAGAAAAGACCGGAGTCTTTGATAAAGACACCGGTCTAAAAAGAAAATCTTATCTATCAAACGCGCTCAATAATCAAAGCAGAAGCTCCTCCGCCTCCATTGCAAATGGCTGCGAGTCCTTTGCTTCCTTTCTTTTGTTGAAGCACATTATTCAATGTTGTTACGATCCTGGCACCGGAAGCTCCAAGTGGATGGCCGATAGAGCAAGCTCCTCCGAAAACATTCACTTTGTCTTCAGGAATACCGAGTACCTGATTGAATGCCAAAGTAACCACCGCGAAGGCCTCGTTCACTTCGAAAAAATCGATATCCCCCAATTCCAACCCGGCTCTTTTAAGGGCTTTCGGAGCGGCGATGGTTGGAGCGGTGGTAAACCACTCAGGTTCCTGGGCAGCATCGGCAAAACTCAGGATTTTAGCCACAGGTTTTAAGCCAAGCTCTTCTACTTTCTCTGCACTTGCCAGTACCAAAGCCGAAGCTCCGTCGTTGATGGTAGAAGCATTTGCCGCAGTTACGGTTCCTTCTTTGGAGAAAACAGGTCTCAGGGAAGGAATTTTTTCAAATTTCACCCGTTTGTATTCTTCATCTTCGGTGATCAGGATAGGTTCTCCTCTTCTTTGAGGAACGCTAACCGGAACGATCTCTTCCTTCAGGTAACCCTTTTCAGTAGATTCTGCAGACAACTTATAGGAACGGATAGCAAAAGCGTCCTGAGTTTCCCTTGAAATGTTATACTTTTCAGCTGTTGCATCGGCACTGGTACCCATAGCCTGGTGACTGTAAGCGTCAGTAAGTCCATCTTTAGCTAAACCATCGACCAATACATCATCTCCGTATTTGAGTCCCCACCGGGATTTAGGAAGGTAATAAGGGACATTGGACATACTCTCCATTCCGCCCGCAACGATGATATCTCCGTGGCCCAGCATGATACTTTGGGCAGCGAACATGATGGACTTCATTCCTGAAGCACACACCTTATTGATAGTAGTGCAAGGAATGTCCTTACCAATTCCTGCGCTCAATGCCGCCTGACGGGCAGGCGCCTGTCCAAGATTAGAGGAAATTACGTTCCCCATGAATACTTCATCGACCTGTGAAGGTTCAACCCCTGCCTTTTCAAGGGCTCCTTTAATGGCGGCAGCTCCAAGCTCTGTGGCAGGTATTCCGGAAAACATTCCTCCGAAACTTCCCAGCGGCGTACGAACTGCGGAAACGATATATACTTCTTTCATAAGTTTGGTATTATTTGATTTAAATGACACCGCAAAATTACTAATTATATGCCGAAAAAACGTCCGAATCAGGACAAGCTTGATGGGTAAAATCAACTTTTTAGTCCGAAGGAAAAACCATCCATATAAAAGTTTGCTTTTCAATTATTTACAAGAATTTTCACAAAATTCACGGCCTGAGTCAGGGGTGTTTATTTTGAAAGGTGAGCCCGGTTTTTTTAGGTGATTGCATTCAAATATTTAATTTTGAATATTGAAGATCTAACCAAAAAAAATGACCATGGCAAAATTGAAAGACAAGGTAGCAATAATAACAGGCGGGAGTCGCGGAATTGGAAAGACTACGGTGGATAAGTTCCTCCATGAAGGTGCACGGGTGGCCATCTGGGACATCGACGAGACATCTGGTAAAAGTCTGGTGGAAGAGTATAAAAAATCTGGTAAGGAGGTAAGGTTTTATGTCGTTAACACCGTAGATTTTGATGCTGTAAAAGAGGCCACTGAGAAAGTTGTGGCGGATTTTGGAGGCATTGATATTCTGATCAATAATGCTGGGATTACACGAGATGCCTCGATGAAAAAAATGACTACGGAACAATGGCAGGCCGTGATTGATGTAAACCTAACCGGTGTATTCAACTGCACCAAAAACGTCTTTCCATACATGGTTGAAAGAGGTAGTGGCAGGATATTGAATGCTTCCTCCATAGTAGGCCTTTACGGAAACTTCGGTCAGAGCAATTATGTGGCCACCAAAGCCGGTTTGATAGGACTTACCAAAACCTGGGCCCGTGAATTTGGCCGGAAAGGTATCACCGTAAATGCTATCGCACCTGGTTTTATCAATACCGAAATGATTCAAACCATCCCAGAAGAAATAATTAATAATATTAAAAAAGGTATTCCAATGGCCCGTCTCGGTGAGCCTGAAGATATTGCCAACGCTTATGCCTTCCTGGCTTCTGATGAAGCATCATATATTTCAGGAACTGTTCTCAGTGTAGACGGAGGATTGGTTCAGTAACACTAAATACCCAAATGGATCTTTGCGAGGCTAAATTTTCTAGTAAATAAAAATGCGAATGTCAAAGAAATCCCGAATTCTTCAATTGTCGAATTCGGGATTCTTTTTTAAAATAACCTTAAACTTGAATTTTCTTTCTTAATGCGCCTGTCCTACTTTTTCCAGCTTCATTTTGTTTTCCAACTCTCCAAGTACACTCATATCCTCAATAGTAGAAGGCGGATTGAATTTTTCACCATCGGCGATGGCACGCATAATTTTACGCAGGATCTTTCCTGAACGGGTCTTAGGCAAACGTTCTACTACTACGGCCCTTTTGAATGCTGCCACAGGACCGATTTTCTGCCTTACCATGGCAATAAGTTCCTTTTCAAGATCACCATTATCATTTTTAATTCCAGCCTTGAGGACCACAAAACCAACAGGTACCTGGCCCTTCAACTGATCAGCGATTCCGATCACAGAACATTCGGCAACAGATTCATGAGAAGCAACCACTTCTTCCATCTCAGCAGTTGATAACCGGTGACCGGCAACATTGATGATGTCGTCAATACGTCCGGTTATAAATACGTATCCATCCTCGTCCTTATATCCTCCGTCACCGGCAAAATAATAACCCGGGAATGTTTTCAGATAGGAGTCCTTAAATCTCCCCGTATCCTGCCATAAGTTTGGAAGGCACCCTGGAGGCAAAGGGTATTTAATGGATACAATACCTTCTTCATTCACACCACATTCTTCCCCATTTTCATCCAGCACTCGAATGTCATAACCACATACAGGTTTGCAGGCAGAACCTGGTTTAATTGGCAACAATTCGACTCCTGCCATATTGGCCAGCATTGGCCAACCGGATTCTGTCTGCCACCAGTGATCGATGACTGGAATTTTTAACAGGTCCTCCAGCCAGTTCAGGGTCGTAACGTCACAACGCTCTCCTGCAAGAAACTGCAGTCGCAGTGAAGAAGTATCGTATTGCTTGTGCAACTCCCCATTGGGATCTTCCTTGATGATGGCTCTGAAAGCCGTTGGAGCGGTAAAGAATACGTTGACCTTATAGTCCTCAATAATACGCCAGAACGTACCTGCATCAGGGGTCTTAATGGGTTTCCCTTCAAATAGAATTGTGGTACATCCATGTAAAAGCGGTGCATAAATAATATAAGAGTGGCCTACTACCCATCCCACATCAGAAGCTGCCCAATAAACCTCACCAGGTTTAATACCATAGATATATTCCATACTGAACTGCATGGCAACGGCATGGCCACCATTATCCCTGAGAACACC
>QQUB01000437.1 GCA_008501835.1 Bacteroidota bacterium | reverse complement strand
AAGCCTTCCCACCATATCCATATTGAGCATGTAGTTTACTTTTCCAAGCTCAATGGTAGGGTCTTCGGCGTATGCTTTGGAACCGATCAATCCTAATTCTTCGGCAGAAACTCCAATGAAGAGATAGTTATTATTGGTGGCTTTACCAGCTTTCAATCTAGCTGCCAGATTTAACATAGACGCTACACCGCTGGCATTATCATCTGCTCCGTTGTGGATTTCAGGTTCACCCGTATGTCTTGATCCTCCAACTCCCATTCCAAGGTGATCATAATGGGCCCCAATAACAATAGTATTTTCTGCTCCGTTATCGAGAAATCCGACAACATTCCGTCCGTTCCTAGGCTCCGGATTTTCTTTTGACCTCGGATCCGGGTAGAAATTGAATTCGAATTCATGGAACCAGGTTTCATCGGTACCCATAGGCTCCAGCCCCATTTGCTTGAAACGATGGGCAATGTATTCTGCTGCCATGCGAGCTCCTTTTTTACCGGACTCTCTTCCTGCCAAAAAATCAGAGGATAAATAAACCAAATCTGTCTTGACATCCTGTTTCAACGCTTTGCCATTTTGAGCAAAGGCAGGCAAGGATAAAAATAGTACGAGGAATACAATCAGAACCTCTTTAATTCGTGTTTTTGCAATCATAGTTTTTATAAATTTTTGATATAACCTTTCAATAGAATTATCCGGAAAGGTATTTGGTTTAATTTCAAATAAAAATAATGCTGCAAACTTACGGAAACCCAAAGAAAAAAGGTCTATGCATGAAGAAGGAGATCGGTGAAAATGTCAGATTACTGTAATAAAACAAGGTGAGATTAATTTCCTGCTACAAAAAACGGCTATAACTTTAATGGTTACAGCCGTTTTGGTAAAGAACACCTTTACGTTCCTTACAAACTCGTATTAATTAAAATTAATCAGGGTGGCCCGGATTTATGGGCGTTGACTGATCGATTCTGAATACACGTGTTTTTCAGTTTGTTGATGTTCATGTTCATGAGATTTAATACCCGTGAGGAGACGGGTGTGTTTAAAAAAAAAGGATTATGGATTAAAGATAGAAAAATATCTCAGAGCAAAAAATTTATTTAGAAAGAATTAACAAAAATTTAATATATCCAAAATTTCAATATTCTCCATTAAAATAATTGGTGCTTTCTTCCAAATAAAATTCCAAAATTGGTTTCATGAAAATTCAGAAAATTGCTAACCACTCCCCTCTTTACTGACTTTGTTTTGAAGCTGTAAATCATTTTTTTTAACAAAGGATAGAAAGAAATTTTTAAATGAGTAAAATTTATTTAAGTTTTTGTTTCATATAATTTTTAATTAATAAAATTTGTTTTTTAACTAAATTGTGATTATTTTTGTTGAGTATCACGATTTTGTAGACAAGGAGTCAGATTCAATTTTCTTTTTATATTCAACCAAACTTCAGAAAAATGAAGAAACAGGTACAACACAGGCAATACAATTTCCCGGATGCTGACCTTTACGTACAATGTATGGAACGAATCCGGTATGCGTTGAGAGACATAGAATTCTTTGAACAGTATGGTTATAGTAAGGACCGTCTGGCAGCTTTTAAGAACAATTGTGAAAAATTCAGGAAACTGCCCGATGATGACGAGCTGCTTGGGGATCAAATGATCACCACTGAAAAAAAGGCAACTGCCGCAGAGAAACTAAAAACAGCCATCCGCAGCATTATGACCAGGGTAGCCATGAAATACAGCAACAGGAGTGGTCGATACCGTAAATTTGGAACAGCCAAACTCGGTGACATGACAGATGCACAACTGCTTTTTTGTGGCAGGCGGGTAGTAAGGGTTGCAAGACAACAATTCGACTTTCTATCCGAAGTAGGCCTTACAGATAATGTAATTCAGCGATGTGTGGATGCCTGTCAGGCATTTGAAAACAGTATGAATATTCAACAGGACCGCGTTTCTGAAAGAGATATTGCTGTTGAAAAAAGAATTGAACAAGGAAACACATTATACCAGGAAATGATCGTTCTTTGTAATATAGGAAAAGATATCTGGGTAGAAAAAGACCTTGCCAAATACGACAACTATACTGTTTACGAAAGTAATAACGAGCAAAAGAAAACCCGCAAGGCCAAAGAAAGTGTCAAGTAAACCTCAGCTGTGTCCTAATTCGCCATACACCTTTTACTTATAAACTCTTTCACATGCAACACCTCCAGGTTTTACTCATTTTAGTAATTACAGGGTTTTCTTCCTGCGCATCCAATCGTCCATCATTAAATAAGGTTGAAAAACAAATCGAGTCCCTGGTTAATGAGACCGCCGGAACCTATGCAATAGCCTTTTCTGATCTGTCTGATACCAGCCGGCAAATACTTATTAATGAACAGGTTGTATTCCACGCAGCAAGCACCATGAAAACCCCGGTGATGATGGAAATTTTCAAACAGGCTCAGGATGGTCAAATTGGCTTGTACGACAAAGTCCTTGTAAAAAACCAGTTTACCAGTATTGTTGACGGAAGCCTCTTTAGTATTGATATTAATGAGGACTCTGACGAAACTCTTTACCATCAGATCGGAAATGAAGTTTCGGTTTTCGACCTGATGTATAATATGATTATCAACAGTAGTAATTTGGCTACCAACATCCTAATTGAAAAGATCGGGGCTGAAAACGTTACCAGGACTATGCGTGAGTTGGGTGCAACGGATATAAAAATCCTCAGAGGGGTTGAAGACATTAAAGCCTATCGAAAAGGAATGAGCAATACCACCACCGCGTTCGATTTAATGGTCTTGTTTAGGCAAATTGGACAAAATTCCTTTCTCGACGAAGTCAGTTGCCGTAGGATGACCAACATCCTTCTGGACCAAAAACATAATGAACTCATACCCGCCCATTTACCCCCGGGAGTCAAGGTCGCACATAAAACCGGATTTATTACCAAAATTCTTCATGATTCCGGCCTGGTAATCCTTCCTGACGGAAGAAAATACGTTTTGGTAGTTCTGTCTAAAGAATGGAAAAACCGTGAAGAGGCAACCGAAACCATTGCCAGGATATCCAAAATGATCTATGATTTTTATACCAGTAATGACTAAAATTCACAGCCGGGAAAAATAAGTAGTTCATATTATGGTCTAACGGCTATTTTTTTAGACATTAGCATTTCAAAAATAAGACCATATTATGCGTAAAATCCTGGTTGCCAACCGTGGCGAAATTGCTTTAAGGGTAATGAAAACCATCAGAAAGATGGGAATTAATGTCGTTGCCATTTATTCTGAAGCTGACAGAGACGCACCCCATGTCAGATATGCAGATGAAGCTGTTTGTGTTGGCCCTCCTCCCTCATCCGAATCCTATCTTCAGATTGATAAAATTATTGAAGTTGCAAAAGCATTGAATGTCGATGGGATCCATCCAGGTTATGGCTTTTTAAGTGAAAATGATCATTTCGCGAAAAAGGTCGAAGATAGCGGTATTACCTTCATTGGGCCCGGACCAGAAGCCATTCGAATCATGGGTAATAAACTCGCAGCCAAAGATGCAGTTAAATATTACAACATTCCCATGGTGCCTGGTACAGAGGAAGCCATTACGGATATCCCTGCGGCAAAAAAAATTGCTTTGGATATTGGGTTCCCGATTTTAATTAAAGCTGCCGCAGGTGGCGGTGGTAAAGGCATGAGGGTCGTTGAACATGAAAAGGACTTCGAAGATCAGATGAATCGTGCTGTAAGTGAAGCACTTTCTTCGTTTGGTGATGGAGCTGTATTTATTGAAAAATACATTCAACAACCCCGCCATATTGAGATCCAGGTGCTTGCAGACAAACACGGAAATACGATCCACCTCTTTGAGAGAGAATGCAGTATTCAGCGCAGACATCAAAAGGTAATTGAAGAAGCTCCTTCTTCCGTATTAACACCACAGCTTCGGGCTTCCATGGGAACCGATGCCGTAAATGTGGCCAAGGCTTGTTCTTATGTCGGAGCAGGCACCGTTGAATTTCTATTGGATGCAGATCACAATTATTATTTTCTGGAAATGAATACCAGGTTGCAGGTGGAACATCCGGTCACGGAATATATTACCGGTGTTGACCTAGTTGAACAACAAATTCGGATTGCCCGTGGCGAAGAGTTGGCAATCTCCCAGGACGATCTTACCATCACAGGTCATTCCATTGAGTTGAGAGTTTATGCTGAAGATCCTGAAAATGATTTCTTGCCAAACATAGGAAAACTAGAACATTATGAACTGCCAGAAGCCGAAGGAGTACGGGTGGACGAGGGTTATGAAAGTGGCATGGAGATCCCCAGTTATTA
>QQUB01000531.1 GCA_008501835.1 Bacteroidota bacterium | reverse complement strand
GGCCTTTAGGCTATTTTTGTAGACTTCGCTGCGTTAAATGCGGCACCCAATTGGAGTTTAACAACTAAAAATATGTCTGTGAAAAAAGCAATAATCATTGAAGACGAGATCAACGGATTGAACAACCTGAAGAATATGCTGGCTGAGAATTGTCCGGAAGCAGAAGTGATTGGTGATGCCGGAAGTATTGCCGAGGGCTTGCAAATCCTGGCTAATCCTCCCGTCAAACCTGATGTGGCTTTTTTGGATATCAGCCTGCCTGATGGATTGGTTTTTCAATTATTGAACCAGATCCGTCCGATCACCTTTGATATTATCTTTATCACAGCATACGAGGAATACGCCATTAAAGCGTGCGAATACAGCTCCATTGGATATGTACTCAAACCTATTGATCCTGATGCTTTGAAAGAAGCAGTTGCAAGAATCAGCACTAACAGAGATGCTGAAACTGAACGCCGTCTGGATGTTTTTAATACTTATTACAACAATCCAAACGCCTTTACCAAAATGAGTATATCGGCTCTGGATGGCATCTATTTTGTCAATATCAAAGAGATCGTCAGGTTTGAAGCGGAGGATAATTACACACATATCTTTTTGGAAAGCGGAGAACGTATCACAGCTTCCAAAACTATTAAAGCCTACGAAGAATTACTCACACCTTTTAACTTCTACCGTGTTCATAAACGCCATGTGATCAACCTGAACTACATGCGCAAGTTCGTGAAAGGTGATGGTGGATACCTCATCATGGACGACGATATGAAAATTGAAGTCTCCCGCCGCAGAAGACCGGCGTTCATGGAAAGAATGAAAAGGTTACATGGAGGAGTTTAAGTTGCTTTCAAAGTGTTTCATATAGTTTCAATTTGTTTCATATGGTTATTCCAACGACATGAAACAGTGAGCTGTGCGAACTCTTAAACTAAAGATTACAATTTAATCTTGTTCAGCCGATCCATATTCCTTTTACTTTCCCTTTCCTTGATGGAATCTCTCTTGTCGTAGGATTTTTTACCCTGTGCCAGGGCTATTTCGACTTTGGCAAGTCCCCTTTCAGAAATGTATAATTTGTATGGCACAATAGTATAGCCTTTTTCTTTGACGCGTCTTTCCCATTTACGGAGTTCGGCTTTTTTTAGTAGTAATTTGCGTTGCCTGCGAGGTTCGTGGTTGTGTATATTGCCAAACTTGTATTCCCCAATGAACATACTATTCACATACAACTCCCCTTTTTTGAAAAGGCAATAAGCATCCCTCAGGTTAACATTACCTATTCGCACCGATTTGATTTCCGTTCCGGTCAATACGATCCCGGCTTCCATGGTGGAATGGAAATGATAATCGTGTGATGCCTTACGGTTAACGATCTCTACGGTATTTGTCTTCTTTTCTGCCATAATGCTTGATTCCGCTATGCTAACGCAACAATGGAAAAATTAGTTCAACAAGTAAAAACAATTGTAGTTTAGCGCATCTTTTTTCGTTCAAGGCTGTCTATAGTGCAGGAAAGTTCCTAAAAACAGCCCATGAGAGGCGAAATTAAGAAAATGTAACTAAACCGGGGGTTTTTTGTACCTTCATCCCTCGAAATTCCTTGAGTAGTATGGATAACACCAATGTAAATAACAAAACCGACGAAAGGCCGCCGATTTTCCAGACCTGGAATCAGCTGTATATTTTTGTCATCATCATGCACGCCATCATCATCACTCTATTTTATTTTTTCACTAATTATCACTCGTAATGTTAACAGCCCTCCGGGGTTTTAGAAACTTCGGAGGACTGTTCAAAACCTGAACCATGCACACATTTGACTGGATTGTAATGATGGGGACCCTAATATCCATCGTATTTTATGGCGTCTATAAAACCCGAAATGTAAGAAGTTCCAAAAGTTACCTGGCAGGAGACCGTGATTTACCGTGGTGGACCATCGGTTTGTCCGTGATGGCTACCCAGGCCAGCGCCATTACATTCCTTTCCACACCGGGTCAGGCCTATATTGATGGTATGCGATTTGCCCAATTCTATTTTGGTCTGCCGATCGCTATGGTCTTTCTGTGTATTTTCATTTTGCCTTTGTATTATCGACTGAATGTAACCACTGCCTATGAATTCCTCGAAAGCAGATTTGATTTAAAAACAAGAACACTGACTGCCATTCTATTCCTTATTCAAAGGGGCTTGGCAGCCGGGATAACCATCTATGCTCCGGCAATTATATTGTCAACTATTTTGGGATGGAGTCTGGGAGTAACGGTCTTTTTTATTGGCCTGATCGTGATATTTTATACGGTCTCCGGGGGTACAAAAGCCGTAAGTGTAACTCAAAAGCAACAGATGATCGTGATCCTGAGCGGGATGGCCATCGCCGCTTATATTCTTGTGGCTAAATTGCCTGAAGGAATCGGTTTTACCGATGCCGTTAATATTGCCGGGAAAATGGGCAAGCTCAATGTGGTGGATTTTAAATTCGACCTTTCGAATCGCTATAATTTCTGGTCGGGAATGCTAGGAGGAGTTTTTCTTTTTGTATCCTATTTCGGAACCGACCAGTCACAAGTGTCCCGTTACCTTTCCGGAAAATCCTTGACCCAGTCCAGACTAGGCTTGCTTTTTAATGGTTTAGTGAAAGTACCCATGCAATTCCTGGTACTATTTGTTGGAATTCTTGTTTTTGTATTTTTCCTTTTCAACAAACCACCGGTTCACTTCAATGAAGCTAATATCAATAATGTAAAGACTTCTTCATTTGCTTCTGAATATGATAAACTCGAACAGGATTACGACCAGGTTTTTGATCTCAAAGAAGCGGAATCCAGAACCCTCGTCAATGCCATTAATAACAATGATGAACCTGCTGTAATAGAATCGACAAAAAAATTAAAATCCTTACAGGCCCAGGACATCGATATTCGGAAAAAAGTTGAAGACCTAATCACCATGGCAAATCCGTCAGCCAAAACCACCGATAAGGATTACATCTTCGTCACTTTCATTACCCGATATCTACCTGTAGGTCTGATTGGTTTATTACTTGCCGTAATATTCTCAGCAGCCATGTCTTCCACTTCTGCGGAATTGAACGCTTTGGCAGCAACCACCGTCGTCGACCTGTATCGAAGATCTTTTGTGAAAGACAAGGATGATTCACATTACCTGAAAGCTTCCAAATGGTTTACCCTGATGTGGGGAGGAGTTGCCTTATTATTTGCAGTTCTGGCAGACCTGTCGGAAAACCTCATTCAGTTGGTGAACATCATAGGTTCCCTGTTTTATGGGGTAATCCTTGGAGTATTCATGGTTGCCTTTTTCATGAAATGGATCAGAGGCAGAGCAACATTCCTCGCAGCGATCATAACTGAAGTTATCGTATTGATCATTTTTGCCCTGAGATTCTTTGATGTATTCACCATTGCATACTTATGGCTCAATGCTATTGGATGCCTGGTAACAATGGTCATTGCGGCCTTTATCGATTGGAAATTGACCATTCAGCAATTGCTTAAAGTCTGGTCCTGGTTAACCAGATTGTTCCGATTCCAAAAAGGATGATTCCAACGGTCCGGACCATAAAGGCAATGCCTATTCCAAACAAAGGGGCTCCAACGATCAGCAACCAGACAGGAATGCGGGAATGAATTTTATTTCTCAATGCAGATATTCCGAATAAAACATATCCGACACTGAGGATAATTCCAGAGATTAGCAGTCCTGCTGCCACCCCTGTGTTCCCACTGACCAAAGCACCTTCAACCTGGATAAGTTCCGGGTTTAATTGACCTGCAGCCGGCCAGATCAATGTTTCATAATATTGAATACATGCGTACAGGACCAATCCCAGTATTGACAATATCAAGCCTGCCAGGCCAAGCTTGTCATACTTATGAAAATCTTTAAAATAATAAGACGGGAAACCTAAAATCAACAGTAATACTGCCATCAGTCCAAGAGAATTCACCCAGATCCAATCAGTATCTAGGATCATTTTGCTAAAATCTTCAGTAGCCTCAGACACCGGTAAAAAGACTGGCATGGAAAACCACCATATTAGTAAGCCAATTGCTCCAACAAGATTGGAATATAATGCAATATTTTTGAGATTCTCCTGGTTATTCATGTTTCCATTTTTTATTTACAAAAAAGCGAAAAGCAATATTAAGTCCCCCCTTAAGCCAAAAAAGGCATTTCCATTCCAAAATAAATTATTCACACTAACAACAGAATCAGGCCTTGCAAAAATCAGGTTGTTAAGTTACTAATAATCCTTTTGTCTATAACTATTTCAACAGACCAGATTGTATCAAATAGGTCCATGATTAAAAAAAACATATATTGCCGATATAAAAATTAACCAAGCATGGAAAGTGTTTCCCTGGGAGTAGATGAATTTCTGAAAAAGGAGATACCTGACTCCCAAAGTTCATGGGGACTTGTAACGAGTGATGCCTGTAAGACCAGTAGAGGGAGCATGGTAAGAATGGAATTGCTCCAACACGGTTACAACATCAAATACCTATTCTCTCCGGAACACGGATTGTCATCCAAAGGCATTGACGGAGCCTGGCAACCTGACCAAATTGATCCTTTGACCAGGCTTCCCGTCTACAGCTTGTATGGAAATCGTTTGAAACCAATGCAGGAAATTTTGCGGGAATTGGACGGGGTCATTTTTGACCTCCCGGATATTGGCGTTAGATTTTACACCTATATCTGGACCATGAGCCTTGTAATGGAATCCTGTGATGCATCAGGAAAAACACTGATCATTCTCGATCGGCCAAATCCTCTGAGCGGACAACTCAACCTGGCAGAGGGCCCTATGCTGGATGAAAAAAACCTGAGTTCATTTTTAGGCCGGTGGAGCATTCCAATCAGGCATAATCTGACCATTGGAGAATTGGCAAAGTTCTGGAAAAAGGAACGTAATTTAAGCAACCTCAACCTCAAAGTCATCCCTTGTACAGGATGGAAAAGAAGCATGTACCTGGAGGATACCGGACTGCCTTTTTATCCACCTTCTCCTGCAATCACTCAAATGGAAACCATACTTACCTATCCTGCTTTGTGTTTCCTGGAAGGGACTAACCTAAATGAAGGCCGAGGCACTGATCTTCCCTTCAGGCAATTCGGAGCCCCATGGCTTGACTCCTCCAAATTCATGGAGATCTTAAAGGACTATTCATTCCCTGGAGTTAACTTTAAAGCTGTTAGTTTTCTGCCTAAGTCAGGAAGATATGCCAAAAAGTACTGCCACGGTGCGCAAATGATCATTTCAAACCGCTCCGATTATCGTCCGATCCAAACTGGAATCAAATTAATTGCCCTGCTTAATCTTCATTACCCAAACCATTTTGAATGGGCAGACTATCCTACCCTGGTGAATGAAACCGGAGCAAGGCATATTGACCTTTTGCTTGGAAATACGGACTTAGTTATGAAAATAGAACAGGATCCGAAAAGCCTGATAAAAGAAGCAGGTGAATGGTCCTCAGTAGAAAAATGGGAGGAAAAAGTTTCGGGTTTTTTAACGGATGAATACAAGGATTAACAGAATTGACACAATCACGGACTTCTAACTGATCCGTGATTGTGTCAATTCGAAGGACTACTCATCATCTTCATCCGCACAATCCTCCTTTACCGCAATCATCTCCGCTTCGTCCTGTATAGTCTCTATCGTTCCAACCGTATATTTTATATCCACAGGATATAGTAATTCCGGTTTTTCTTCCACTTCAGGATTTTCCTCGTACCAGCCTTTTATAAGGGTCCAGTATTGTTTTTCATCTGCTGCGGTAATGGTTGATCCATCTGGCATGGTGTATGAAACCGGATACAAAAGTTCAAAACATATTTCATCTTCCTTATCCCATTTATCCTTGGAAAAATCTTTTTTCTCACAAGAAGAAAGGCATAATGCTGCTAAAAAAAGTAAACTTAAAATTGAATATTTCATGGTCGTTTAATTTTAGAGGCGGTATTTAAAATTGAAAGATACAAAATAATGAACTTAATCGATTTATCCTTAAATTACCAACTTGCCGGATTTTCAAAATGATCATCTACCTGCACAATCAAACCCTTTAATTATGAGAAAAATTATTCTTTCATTGGTGCTCAGCTGTATATTTCTTACACAACTGCAGGCCCAACTAAGACTGGGCGCACCTTTCAGTGATCACATGGTACTGCAACGGAACAGCATAGCTACCATCTGGGGATGGTCAGAAGGAGGTAATTCCACCATTGAAGTAAAGGTTTCCTGGAGTGATGAAGTTTTTTCTGCCAGAAGTAATCATTTTTCCAAATGGCAGGTTGAGATTCCTACCCCTGATGCAGGGGGACCTTATCAAATCAACATAAACAATTCCATAATATTGAAAGACGTGCTCATTGGGGAAGTATGGCTTGCCTCAGGGCAGTCCAATATGCAATGGAGCGCAAATGCCGGAATTGATAATGCTGAAGAAGCTATCAAAAATGCGAATAATGACCAGATCAGATTCCTGTACGTTCCACGAACCGGAGCTGAATCCCCCCAAATTGACATTGACTGTAAATGGGAGGTCTGTACTTCCAAAACCATGGCTTCTTTCAGTGCCGTAGCCTATTTTTTCGGAAAAACCCTCCAGGAAGACCTGGACATACCCATTGGGCTCATCCATAGTTCGTGGGGTGGGACATCCGCAGAAGTTTGGACACCCAAAGAAATCATTAACAGTGACCCCGAATTTTCCAATTGGGAAACAGTTTTTAATTCCAACGGTTATCAACCTCGCGAACCTGGAGTATTATTCAATGCCATGATAACCCCATTAATTCCCTTCGATATTGCTGGGGTCATCTGGTACCAGGGAGAAACCAATAGTGCAAATCCATTTGTCTATCGACGGCTGTTCCCGGCAATGATTTCATCCTGGAGAGAAGCTTTTGACAAGGAATTTCCATTCTATTATGTACAATTGGCTCCCTTCAATTACGGGCATCCAATGGTAGGTGCTTTGGTACAGGAGGCACAATTAAAAACCATGTCGGCAATCGAGAACGTTGGCATGGCAGTTATCAACGACATTGGGAATGTCAATGACATCCATCCTCAAAACAAAAAAGATGTTGGTAAAAGGCTCGCTGCCTGGGCCCTAAATAAAAATTACGGCAAACAAACCACCTGTTCAGGGCCCATTTATCAATCAATGGAAAAGCAGGGACAATCTCTTGTGATTCATTTTAAGTATGCTGATGGACTTCATTTTAAAGGAGGAACTCCTAAGGAATTGCTTATCGCCGGTCCCGATGGACACTTTCTTCCTGCAAAAGCAAAAACAGACAACGACAAACTCATTGTTAGTCATGAGGACATTAAAGATCCTGCCTACGTCAGATACGCGTTTTCAAATACTTCGGTCGGTAACCTTTACAATGCTGCAGGTCTTCCGGCATCCCCATTCAGAACAGATGACAGATCGATTGTTTTAACAACTGTGGATATCGACATTAAACAAGAAAATAGACAACCGGTCATTCACCTTTCCACCAATGAAAATGCAGAAGCCATCATCTATACCCTGGATGGTTCAGTTCCCGGCGCTGATGCAGCAAAATATTCGACTCCTTTGACCAAGTCAGAATCATTCCACCTCAAGGCGAGAGCCATTGTTAATGGCCGGTTTTCAGAGGCGATTGCCGAAAAAAACTTTCTCTTCAGTAAATCGACTTATGCTCCGGTAAAGCTTGAATCAAATTACAGTGAATATTATGCTGCGAGCGGGCAAAACGCACTAACAGATGGTTTGCTGGGTAGCCTGGCTTACAATGATGGAAACTGGCAGGGCTATATTGAATCGGATATTATCGCAACGATCGACCTGGGAAAAATTCAAAAGGTCAAAAGGATCAAAACTCAATTTCTGAGGGATCAAAGGGTCTGGATCTTCCTGCCTTCGGAAGTAATAATCGCATATTCCATTGACGGGAAAAACTATGAGCTTGTAGACACTCATAAAAACCAACTTATTCCAATGGAGGGAATCAGCATTCAGGAAATAGACCTTGCGGGACTTAATAAGAAAGCCAGATTTATCCGGATCACCGCAAAAAATGCAGGGCCGTGTCCAGACTGGCACCCGGGAGCAGGAGGAAAAAGCTGGGTCTTCATGGATGAAGTGCTCATTGATTGATAAAACTAATTTTTAAAGTTGTAGAGTTCGAGTTACGGGTTGCGGGTATATTATTAATAATATCATTTTGAAATGAAATACATCAGGTCCCTTTTTGTCAATCTTGTTTTATTGTTAAGCACTACAGTACTAATTGGGCAGTCTGCCCAGGTTGATACCTTCTTCCTGTTTTTTCTTGGAGGGCAGTCCAATATGGAGGGTTATGGGTATAACCATAAATTACCGGAAACACTCGACAAAACCTTCGAGGATGTATGGATTTTTCAGGGTACTCCCGGTCAAGATGAAAAGCCCGGTGGCGGTAAGGGTTCCTGGAACCGGCTTCAACCGGGCCATGGTGTAGGTTTCCATGCCACGTTCCAGGAAAATTCCTATTCCAACAGGTTTGGAATTGAATTGACATTTGCAGAAAAAATGCAGGAGTTCTACCCGGGTCAAAAAATAGCATTAATCAAATACTGCAAAGGAGGTACCTCTATCGACAGCCTTGCTGCTTCGGTTTTTGGATCCTGGGAACCTGATTACCATGGGAATACCGGTATAAATCAATATGATCATTTTCTGGCTACTATGCGCAATTCGTTGAGCGACACAGACATCAACAACGATGGCCGTAAAGATGTCTTACTTCCTAAAGGCATTTTATGGATGCAGGGAGAAGGAGATGCTTCTCATGGCGAAGCCATCGCACTGAGGTATTTCGACAACCTAAAACGACTGATGGATCTCATCAGGGCCGCCATGCTGACGGATGACCTGCCAGTAGTAGTCGGGAAAATCTCCGATTCCTGGAATGACCCCAGAGACCAGAAAGTATGGGATCATGGTGAGTTGGTGCAATATGCACAGGAAAAATATGCAAGGACCGACAAAAATGCAGCCATAGTCAGAAGCACGAGGTATTATAAATATTACGATCCCTGGCATTTTGATAGTGCTGGTTATCTAGACCTGGGGGAAAAATTTGCGGAAGCGATGCATTTGCTGTTGAGTAAAAATTAAAAAACTATGAGATTCATTTTATTATTAGTTTCAATAATTTGGTTGACATCCTGTTCTTCCAATCAACAAAAAGAAGATACCTACCCTATCGGTCAGATCATCACTGCAAAAGGAGAAATGCTTTTTTGGCTGTATGATGAAACTCCCCGGCACAAAGCAAGTTTTATCAGGCTGGCTCAGGAAAATTACTGGGATACACTCACCTTTAACCGGGTGGTCGAAGGATTTGTAATCCAGGGAGGTTGCCCGGACACACCTGAAGGGTTTAGTGATTCTCCCTACCTGATCGAACCGGAGTTTCATGATTTTATTAAACACGAATATGGGGCTTTAGGTGCCGGAAGGGATGAAAATCCGGGTAAGTTATCCGCAGGTTGTCAGTTATATGTGGTTCATGACAGAGAGGGCATTCCAAGGCTGGATGGTGACTATATGATTTTCGGGAAAATGATCAGGGGATCAAGTGTATTAAATGCCATTGCAAGGGTTCAAACAGACGAAACGGATACTCCCTTAAGTCCGGTGGGCATGGATGTCAATGTAATTTACATGACAGCCCGACAATTGGAGTTATATGGCTATTTTGTAAAAAATTAAGCGTATGTTTAATTCATCAAAACTGCGCTAATGAATTTATTAAAATCCACTTCGATATTTTGGTTTGCAGCCATTTTATTATTGAGTCAACAGGCATGCAAACCAAGTTTTTCAACGATTGTAAAATTCGGGAGGGTCAGTGCTGAAGATTTCAAAGAAACCCTGGACTTTGACATTAACCGGGGATTGATAATTCTGCCGGTCAACATTAAGGGAGAAACCTACCGTTTTTTGTTTGACACCGGTGCACCCAACAGTATTTCCAAATCTTTACAAAAACAGTTGAAGTTTAAAACATTGAGCAAAGGCCATATCGTCGATTCAGAAGGTAACAGAAGTGAGGTAAAATATGTTGGCGTCGACACCATTTGGCTAGGGAACGTTCCATTCATTGACCAAACAGCCTTTGTTGGGGATTTTGAAGCCAACCCTGCTATCAAATGCCTCAATATTGATGGTATTATCGGCTCTAACCTGATGCGTTTATGCAATTGGAAAATTGACATGAAAAATCAAAAAATGGTTTTTGGCAAAACAACCTTACACACTGCCGAAAACTACCCGCAGTCATTGAGCTTTAAAACAGATAAACAATATAACCTGAGGGTTGATCTTGAAACTGGAGACGCCACCCTTACCAATTTAAAAATCGATTATGGCTCCAATGGATCCCTATCCGTCCCCGACAAGGTATTCCAGGTATTAATTGACAGAAATATCATCAAACAGACTTCTACCATTTCAGGGCAATCCCAAAAGGGAATAACCGGAGAAATTAATACCTCCCAAAGACAAACTGCCTACCTGGACACATTAAGATTTCATACCCTCGCCATGCAGGATGTAACCATTTTATCTGGTGGCTCGGGATTAATCGGAACCGATTTATTATCAAAAGCTGTAGTGATCATCGACTGGTCTCAGCAATTACTCTTCTTTGAAGAAGTGGATAATAGTCCAATCCATGAATCTACTTTTGGGTTCACGGTTGGCCTTTCGGAATCCAATACACCGTATGTGCAGTCCGTAAGAGAAAATTCTTCTGCACACGAGCAAGGAATAAGGCCAAATATGCAGGTCATTCGAATTGATTATATGGACTTTAGCAAAAGCCATTCATACTGTGACTATTTCCTGGGAAAAATCGACAAGCCCTCAATTACGGTTGTCCTGAAAGATGAAAAAGGTGTTGAAAAAAAAGTGGTTGTTGAGAAACGACCACTCCATCCATAATTATAAATTCTCCATCATGAATCGTATTTTTATATTTCTGACTTTGAGCATTCTGATTATGATATCCTGCGAAAAAAATAAAAACGATCTCTCATCTTTTGACAATTATCCAACATCTATGGAGGCAAATCTCTGGTTGGACTATGCCAAAGAAGCAACCACTTTCAAAATTTGGTCGCCACCGGCAGAAAAGATTCGCCTGCATTTATATGAAAATGGCAACGGTGGGAAACCAACCTCTACCCATACATTAGATCAAAGGTCCAATGGGATTTGGTCCGTTCAGCTGGATGGTGATTTGCATGGCACTTATTATACCTACCAGGTAAAAATTGACGGCAGCTGGCTGGATGAAACCCCGGGTATTTATGCCCAGGCTGTTGGTGTTAATGGAATGAGGGCTATGGTTTTGGATAAAGAGAGTACTAATCCTCCGGGATGGAAAGAGGATAAACGTCCATCATTGAAAACCCCAAACGAGGCAATCATTTATGAATTGCACATCCGGGACATTACCATCCATCCAAATGCCGGCTCAGCATTTCCTGGCAAATATCTCGGTCTTGTACAACCGGACACGAAAGGGCCGGAAGGGGTATCCACAGCCATTGACCACATGAAGGCATTGGGCATTACCCATGTGCATTTGTTGCCCACTTACGACCATTACGCCATTGATGAATCAAAACTTGACAGTGCACAGTTCAACTGGGGCTACGATCCTCAAAACTATAACGTTCCCGAAGGTTCGTTTTCTTCCGATCCCTTTAATGCTGAGGTAAGGATCAAAGAGTTCAAACAAATGGTGCAGGCTTTCCATGAAAATGGCATTGGCGTAATTCTCGATGTGGTTTACAACCACACCGGAAGAACAGAAAACTCAAATTTTAACCTGGAAGTACCCGGTTATTATTACCGGCACTGGGAAGACGGCAACTTATCTGATGCTTCAGCCTGCGGAAACGAAACCGCTTCAGAAAGAGCCATGATGAGGAAGTACATCCTTGAGTCAGTGGCCTACTGGGCAGAGGAATACCACCTTGACGGTTTCCGTTTCGACCTCATGGGTATTCATGATATCGAAACCATGAATCAAGTGGCTAAAAAGGTCAAATCCATCGACCCAAAGATTTTCGTTTACGGGGAAGGCTGGTCGGCCGGCGACTCACCTCTGCCAGAAGAAAAAAGAGCGTTGAAGAAACATACCATGCAAATGCCCCAGATTACTGCCTTCAGTGATGACCTGCGGGATGGCCTCAAAGGTTCTGTTTTTTATGACGACAGTACAGGTTTTGTAAGTGGTGCTTTTCAAACTGAAGAATCCATAAAGTTTGGGATTGTGGGAGCGATCCAACATCCACAAATCAACTATCCGGAGGTCAATTACTCTGATGCTCCTTGGGCCAATGAGCCCTGGCAATCCATGTCTTATGTTTCCTGCCATGACAATCACACGGTATACGACAAGCTGAAAGTATCCAGAAAGGATGCCTCGGAAGAAGACATCATTGCCATGGCCAAACTCACCCAGGCCATTGTCCTGACCTCCCAGGGTACTGCCTTCATCCATGCCGGCTCAGAAATGCTTCGCACAAAAAACGGAGAACACAATTCCTATAATCTGCCGGATGAGATCAATCGGATAGACTGGAGCCGGAAAGTCACTTATAAAGAAGTATTCAACTTCTACCAAAACCTGATCCAATTAAGAAAAACTCACCCTGCTTTCCGAATGACAACCGCGGATGAGGTAAGCAAAAACCTGGAATTCAAAACGGTAGAACATAGCCTGATCAGTTACCAAATCAGCAACAATGCCAATGGAGATGAGTGGAAAAATATTTATGTCATTTATAATGCCCGACCGGAAGAAGTACAATACCATCTGAATGGTGAATGGAACATTGCCGTGATGGGAGATGATTTTGATTTGGAGGGTAACCAAAAAGCAGGACGGTCCATTCAGGTTCCGGGTATTTCAATGGTGGTGCTGTTTCAGGAGTAGAGGGCTTTGTTCATAATTTAGTATTGGGGGACATGCTTATATTACAACCTAATACCAATTGTTGTGACATTGCCTGTTCATCGAAAAGATATTGAGTACCGATGGCACTCAGTCGGTTTTCGTTTTCGGCAAGGTACTTTGTACCTTGTTACCGATATTTGGTCTCTAGGAGACCGTAGTTTTCAGGGTGTTTCGTACCATGGGGTTGATATCTGGTCTCCATGAGGCCTTGTATTAGCAGAGCCTTACATATTAATAAGGCAACCTGTGCCTTGATATCGTTATTTTGGACTGCGAGACTTAAAGTCCCATCGGGACGACTATATGGGTAACACTCATGTGACAATAATAACCCAAGTGCCGTAGGTACGTCATATGAGAACATCCTGCTATTTTTAGTTTTCGGATTAAAAAGTTTTGCCTGTATCTTTTGAACAAACGTTGAAACGAACTGAAACAACCTGGAACCAATTGAAACCAACCTTGCCCAAACCATTTTGGGTTAAAGGCATTAGGTTGATATTATTCATCGAAGGAATTATTTATGATCATATAATTTTCAAAAACATTTTAAAAATTTATCATGAAGATTCATTGCTTATTTTGGGGAGCCTTGCTGTTGCTGGCCTCCTGCACATCTCCTCAGGAGGATACACCAACTCAAACAACATCCTTCTCCGTTGATGGCAAAACGGTCACCGTTTACACTACAGCAGACAGTACCGATTTGAGGTTAACACAAACTGCGACCACTGCTTTCGAACCGGCAGAACAGCCCCTGGAAACAGAAGTGGGTATTTTTGTCAATCCATCCAAAACCTTTCAAACCTTTTTTGGAATCGGAGGAGCTGTTACCGACGCCTCAGCAGAAGTTTTTGCCAAGCTTTCACCGGAAAAACAGGAAGAGTTTCTGAAAGCTTATTATGACAAAGAGGAAGGTATTGGTTACACACTGGCCAGAACACCGATCCATAGTTGTGACTTCAGCAGTGGTAGTTTCACCTATGTTTCCGATGAGGATAAAGCCCTGGGTACCTTTTCCATCGACCACGACAAAACCTATCGTTTACCATTAATCAAACGAGTCATTAAAGCAGCAGGTGGTGAAATACCCCTTTATGCAAGTCCATGGAGCCCTCCCCCATTTATGAAGAGCAACAAAAACATGCTTCAGGGTGGAAAACTGCTTCCGGAATTTTACGATAGCTGGGCACTTTATTATGCCAAATTCATTCAGGCGTATGAAAACGAAGGCATCCCGATCTGGGGACTTACTATTCAAAATGAACCTATGGCCACACAGCGCTGGGAATCCTGTATTTACACTGCGGAGGAAGAAAGGGACTTTCTTAAAAACCACCTCGGGCCTACCCTGGAGAAAGAAGGTCTGGGAGACAAGAAAATCATCGTCTGGGACCACAACCGCGACCTGATCAACCACCGAACCAATACCATTATGGAGGATCCCGATGCCGCCAAGTATGTTTGGGGAGTTGGCTTCCACTGGTACGAGACCTGGACCGGAAGTGACCCGATGTTTGTCAATCTGGATAATATCAAAGAGTCTTATCCTGATGTAAACCTTGTTTTCACCGAAGGGTGTAATGAAAGATTTGATGCTGCGAAATACCAATACTTCCCCAACGCAGAACGTTACGGCCGTTCCATGATCAATGACTTTAATCAGGGAACCGTAGCCTGGACAGATTGGAATATCCTGCTCGATGAGACCGGAGGACCTAACCACGTGATGAACCTTTGTTTCGCTCCCGTCCATGCAGATACCCAGACCGGAGAGCTGATTTATACACCTACGTATTATTACTTAGGGCATTTTTCTAAATTCGTCCGTCCCGGAGCCAAACGGGTAAGCACGGTTTGCAGCAGAAGTCATTTGCAATCAACTTCCTTCCTGAATGAGGACGGAACTATGGTAAGCGTTGTGATGAATGCAACAGATACTCCAATCACCTATAAAATGTATATTGGACCAAAAGCTGTTGAACAAACCATTCGCCCTCACGCAATGCAAACATTGGTTTATTAAAACATACTCTGTAAGACAATAGCAGGAAACGGGCGGTAAAGGCTTTCTAATGCACAGGATTTTTATTAATTTGAAGGTCAGAATCATTGAGTTAAGTGCTATGAAGACCAAAATCACCCGCTTCCTGCTGTTTTTTTTATTCCTTTTTTCCAACTGCGAACCAGAACCGGAAATCACTGTTCCTGTTGATCATACCCCGGAAGATCCTGTAGAAATTATCGTTCCCACAGGTGATGAACAATACCTCAACACTGGCTCCGAATACATTTTTGATCAAAACAAATTACTCACCTTCGAATTGGATATTCCTCCTTCCGCCCTGGCCAGTATCGATGCAAATCCTGCAGCTGAAAAATATGTGGAAGGCAAACTGACTTTTGAAGGAGAATCCCTCAGCCCTGTCGGAATCAGGTATAAAGGTTCCATTGGTGCATTTGTAGGTTGTTTATCCGGTACAGACTGGAACGACCCTTCAGGATTTAAAACCTGCACCAAATTATCCATGAAGGTCAAAATCAACTGGACCGACTCCGGCAACAAGTTTTACGGTTTAAAAAAATTACAGTTCCACTCCCAAAACCTGGACCCAACACAAATGCATGAACGCCTGGGATACTGGCTTTTCAATGCAATGGGTGTCCCGGCTCCCCGATGTGTTCATGCACGGCTGATCATCAATGGCGAGTATTCCGGTTTGTATGCTTTAACAGAACAAATAGACGGTCGTTTTGCAGATTATCACTTCGAGAATGATGGCGGCAATATTTATAAAGAGGTGTGGCCGGTGAACCAGGAAGGAGATCCTTTGAGTGAATCACAATATTTACACCACCTCAAAACCAATGAAGATGAAAACCCTTCAGCAGATATTATCAGAAGTTTTGGAGAAGAAATTTCAGAAGCTGACGAAGTTACCATCCGGAATGTGATCAACAACCGAATGCTGCTCGATGAAATAATAGCATATGCGGTCGTCGACAGAACCATCCGCCATGATGACGGGCCATTTCACTGGTACTGCGGAGGTGGATATTGTGAGAACCACAACTATTATTGGTACGAAGACCCTGTAGAGGAAACTATGCATTTGATCCCCTGGGATCTTGACAATGCTTTTGAAAACATAATTTACAACCAAAATGCTGTGACCCCAATCGCTGACGACTGGGGTGAAACTTCTGCTGATTGCCAACCCTTTCCCTACGGATCTTTTGGATTCCACCAATGGTCTGCATCCTGTGATAAACTCACCGCAGGATGGGCAAGTTTTTCAGAAGAATATGAAACCCTTAAAACCCAACTAATTGAAGGACCATTATCCGCTGCAACAGTAAATCAATTACTGGACACCTGGAGTGCTCAGATCGAGGAGGCAACCATTGAAGCCCGGCAATTGCATGATGACGCTATATCTCTGGTGGAGTGGGAAAACGCGATAACCAAACTTAAAAACCAACTGGAATATGCCAGGAATCACTGATAAAATATTTAGCTCAATTAATTGGATTGAGGCTTGTTTAATATTTAAAATCTTAAAAACAAAGTTTCATCCGAATGATTGTTCAATAAGTAGTGTCTAATATTTAAGTTAGCGAACCAATATCATAACACCTGTCTTATATACCATATAGGTAATAAATGCTTTTCAAATGATCAGAGCGAGTCTCACCATATTATTTTTACTATTGCTCACCCATCAATGGCTACATGGTCAGGAAATTTGTGACAATGCCATCGATGATGATGGAGACGGCCTTGTTGACTTAAATGACGATGACTGCCTTTGTGATGCCCTTTGGCCCTCCTCGTTGATCCCCAACCCCTCTTTCGAGGAGAGGAGTTGTTGTCCTACTGAAAATGCGCAGCTCTATTGCGCCAACAACTGGATCCAGGCTTCTTCTCCCACAACGGATTATGTTCATACTTGCGGAGGATATTTAGGTAATACAAGTA
>QQUB01000680.1 GCA_008501835.1 Bacteroidota bacterium | reverse complement strand
GTCAATATCGATCAACCTCCTACCCCATTTCTTGTAACGAATACGGCCCATTTGGTTCTCGATTTTCTGACTTTCATCCAGAACTTCATGAGGCTCCAGTACTGTATTCACTTCCAGGGCCTGGTTCAAAAAATCATCCTGATCCTTGAGCCCCCAGGCTGCAGTTTCATAAATATTAGACATGGATGTGATGGTACCAATTGTCTTCTCTATTTCCAAATTGGCACTTAAAAGATTCTGCTCTCTGTCGCCAATATTCGACCCGGTATGAAGGTAAATTTTTGCCATGTTCAAAGGTAGATAATAATACAAATAAAAAAAAGTTAAGGATAATTTGCAAAAATAAACCGATCGGTCTATTTTTGAGCCTGTTTGTATAAATCACCAATAAAAAAGGTCCAAAAAACACAAACCGTTCAGTATATGAAGGACGAAGCAGTATCAAAATCCGACCTTACGAGGCAGATGATCCTGGAAAAATCAGCCGTCTTGTTTAATCTACAGGGGTACTCTGGAACCTCTATGAAAGACATCATGAATGCCACGGGTCTTTCCAAAGGGGGACTCTATGGCAATTTTAAAACCAAGGAAGATATTGCCCTGGCTGCATATGACCAGGCAGTGGATACGGTTTGGGAAGAAGTAAAAAAAAGAACCAAGGTCATCGACCATTCACTGGATAAACTCAAGGCCGTTGTTTATTTCTATAAAGAGCGCATACTTGACCCTCCGGTAGAAGGTGGCTGCCCTATTCAAAATACAGCCATTGATGCAGATGATGGTAATCCGATCCTCAGAGACAAGGTCCGTAATACCGTGGACAACTGGCGACGAAATATAGTTACAAACCTTGAGCGTGGTATGAAAAGTGGTGAAGTCAGGCTGGATTGCAATGCCTCTGATTTTGCTATCAAATTCATTGGCATATTAGAAGGCGGAATCATGCTTTCAAGGTTGTATAAAGAGCTGCACTATTTTGATGTTATTGCAAAACAACTAATTGATCTAATTGAAGAATTAAGAGCCTAAAAGAATTTCAAAATGACAACAAACACCATGGTTAAATCCAACCCAAGAATTGAACACCTTGAAACAGAATCTCCGAAGAACGGAAATAACGGTCCAATCCCCTACCCTAAAATTCTCCGGTTAATCCGGTTTGGTTTCGGAACGCTCGGCAGGGTTTTCCCCGGCCCCGCAAGTAATTATGCCTTGAAATTGTTTGGCACTCCCCGCTTCAGAGCACGACATAAAACAAGTGACCCGATCCTCGAATCTGCCCGAAACTTTGAATTCAGCTCCCGAGGGCTAAATCTCAAAGGATATGAATGGGGAAATGGAGATCATTTTATCCTTTTGGTGCATGGTTGGGAATCAAGAGGCACTGCGCTTAGGACTTTCGTTCCAGATCTGGTAAATGCCGGATTCAAGGTTGTCACTTTTGATGCCCCGGCCCATGGAGATTCTCCTGGAAACAGAACTCATATTGTTGATTTTGCAGAAGCCATTTCAGATCTTTTAAAAACGAAAGGAAATCCTTATGGTATCATTACGCACTCCCTTGGTGGAGCGGCTACAATATTTGCTTTTCACAGATTAGCCCATGAATTAGAAGCGAAAAAAGTGGCGTTGATTGCCTCTCCCAGAAATATCCAGGATCCCATCAATGAAGCCATTGAAACCCTCAATCTTCCCGGCAATGTTTCCCAAAGATTTGTAAATAAAATAGAAGATATCCTGAAGTTATCTGTCACTGAAACCACACTTGCAAATGCAGCAGGAAAGGTCAACATTGAGAACCTCCTCCTGATTCACGATATGAATGACAAAGTAGTGCCATTTAGGGCTGCAGAAACCAATTTTGCAGCCTTTAAAAACTCAAAACTGGTAACCACACAAGGCTTGGGACATTATCTGCTCATAAAGGACCCAAAAGTCATTCACAAAGTAACAGAATTTATCAGCAGCTAAGAAAATTTGTCATTTTAACACCATTTCTTTTTAAACTTTATCCAATTCCGAATTTTTCTCTATTTTTGGTCAACGCTTGCCAAATGGCAGGGGTCTATATCTCTGTATAGACACTTATAATTCTTTAACAAAAGCCTTTGGATCTTGCGGATATCCTAACTTAAACACTTCAATTACTTTCGCCTGATCAATTATTTTTTTGGCACAAACACGTTAAAATGAGGACACTTTTTTTTACTGCTTTTTCTCTGCTTTTATCAACTTTTATCTGGGCTCAGCCGGCAAATGATGATTGCGCAGGGCTGATTGACCTTGGGGTCGTTCCAACCTGCCCTGGCAACACGGAAATTTATGATAATGTCGATGCCACGGCGAGTGATATCGGTTTTGGAAATATTCCTGATTGCTTCAACGGAGGCAGCGTTGACAACGACGTTTGGTTTTCATTTACCACTACTGATGATATTGTAGACGTCACCGTTTCAGTACTTGGAACCGATATGGGGCCCAATGGTACCATCACAAACCCCCAGATAGCTATTTACCGGGGAAGTTGTGAATTTGATGGCCTTTCGGAATTAGCTTGTTTCTCCCCAAATAATGGAGAGACTATCGCTAGAATAGATATCCTGGGCCTTACTCCCAACGAAACTTATTTTGTAAGGGTTAATGATTACTCGGCAACCGCTGCACCTAACTGGGGTGATTTTACCATTTGTGCCGAAGAATATATTCCTGACATCAATATTGGAGACGAAACCAGTACCACTGCATGTTTTGGTACGCTTTACGATTCAGGTGGACCTGATGGTGATTACACCTCTAATGAAAACCATACTTTTACCATCTGTCCGAGTGACCTCAACAACTGTATTTATATTGATTTCAACTCCTTCAACCTTGAGAACAATTTTGACTTTGTGAACATTTATGCAGGTGCTGACATCAATGCTCCTCAGATTGCTGAGATTACAGGCGCCATGACCGGAGACGGTTTCCCGGTCCAGGTTTCCAGTGAATGTGTAACCATTCAATTCACTTCTGACGGAAGCGGTATTCAGGCCGGGTTTGAACTCACCTGGCAATGTTCACCACTCGAGTGTAACGGATCCGGGTTTGACAACCCTACTCCAATCAGTTCGATTCCTTTTTCAGCTACAGGAGTTTCCCTTTGTGACGGTGCTGCTACTTTTATGGAAACCCCTTGTGGCGGAGCGGATTTCATCAATGGCCCCGAATATGTTTTCCAGTATGACTCACCGGGTGGTCTTTGTGCAATGATCAGCGTTACTAACGCTCCTGGAGGAACCGGAGTAATGGTTTTAAATGGTCTGCCAGGAGAACCAACTACTGTTTGTGTTGCTCAAAGTGCTTCAGGAACGATAACCAGTGCAAATTTTGAAGATGCAGGCACCTATTATATCATTGTAGCAGATGAATCCGGTTGTGATGATTTTGACATTACCATTACCGAAACTGATTGTGCCCTCTCTCCTGCCCTTGTGGATGCTTTGTGTAATCCATTGAATGGTTGTGTGGAGGATGGTGGCGTTCCTTCCATCTTCATGTTCGAAGACGGATTCCAGGATGTGCCTATGGTTAATGGAACCAATAGTGGTTGTTGGCTTGGTGTTGGTGCTCAGCCAGATTTCTACTGGTTTACCATTGAAGCGCAGGCTGACGGACCATTTGGATTTATCCTTGAAAGTGCTGATATTCCTTCAGATATCGACTTTAATGTTTGGGGACCATTCACTAACGAAGAAGTATGTGACACTCCAGCTGATATCATAAATTATATTACCAATAATGAGCCTATCAGAAGTTCCTATGCGGGTGGTACCGAGCCCACTGGTTTGGCTGATATTCATCCGCAATTAGGCTACGTCATTGAGGATGTTTACGATTGCCAGGGTATTAATGATGATATTGTACAGACCATCCCTGCCCAGGTTGGGGAAGTATATGTTGTACTGGCCAATGACTGGGGGAATCAAATCCAGGGCGGCGGTATTCAGGTAGACTGGGGGCCTTCTGATCCTGCAGTACTTGCACCTCTGGCCATCGAAATTATGGGCCAGGACACGGCTGTTTGCCCAGGTGAAACTGTTCAATTATCATTGTCTAATGTTGTTGATACCTATCAATGGATCGATCCGAATGGAACACTTTCCTGTACGGATTGTCCTGATCCGATTGCCACGGTTGACGCTACAACCACTTATCAGGTAGTTGTTGATCTCGTTTGTTATGTAGATACCGTGGACGTAAAGGTATTTGTATATGATGTTGACGCCGGACCGGACCTGGATGTATGTCTCGGCGAATCATTTGAAGTATCAGCAGGAAGTAATTTTGACCTGGC
>QQUB01000954.1 GCA_008501835.1 Bacteroidota bacterium | reverse complement strand
CTACACCGGTTTAGGAAGTATTGCTTTGTACGTTGCCCAAAACTGCAAACAGGTGGTAGGTATTGAAGAGGTGGAAGCGGCTATTGTTGATGCTAAGGAAAATGCAGCCCTCAATGACATAAACAATGCTGTCTTTTATGCCGGCGATGTGAAAAATATTCTAACAGAGGACTTTGCTAAAAAGCACGGCAAACCAGACCTGTTGATCACGGATCCCCCTAGGGCAGGCATGCATGAAAAAGTAGTTCAAATGTTGCTTCAGCTGGAAGCTCCAAAAATGGTATACGTGAGTTGTAATCCTGCAACCCAGGCCAGGGATTTGAACCTGTTGAAGGAAAAATATGATGTGGTAAAGATTCGTCCTGTTGATATGTTTCCGCATACCCATCATATTGAAAATGTGGCGTTGCTGAGATTAAGAGAGGACTAAGGAAATAAGGAATAATGAAACAAGGACATAGGGCACAAAAGTAGAAACCTTTGCCTTGTGAAATAGCAACTTTTTAAAAAATAACTTAAATTAGCTGGCACGTGGATGATCAATTACATTTTGAGGCGCTTCAGAAGAGTTTGGCTGTTCATCTGAAAATGATGGAAAAAACGGCCGGGGCAGTGCTGGATCAGGATATTTCCAATTATCCGATCTTCCTGGTCAGTGAAGTAACGCCAGCTCTGGGCATCAGTATTCTGACTTTTGACTTTGAGGGCAAACCATTCGTCATGAATATTACCACGTTGGAAGAACTGGCGACCAAAGGCGTCGTTGATATGGAAAAAGTCAACGACTTCAAATCAGTTTACAACGATCATGATCATTCATATTGTCTGCTGATCCAGAAAGGAGAAGAAGCCAGATTTATTTTTCTCCCTAAGGGCTAAGACTAGAGTATGTTTTTAAATTTTATTGGATAATTTTGACAGTAGTGCAATCTTATTCCAATTTCAAAAGGAAAAGTGGATGAAATGGAAAGATGGATGGGAAAGATTTTCTATTCCAATAATCCGGTTCTTCCAGTTATCCTCCGACATGATTTCAATCATATTCTAACCAGGTACTTTATCTACACACAAACAATCCCCAACCCTCCCATGAATTCGGTAAACGATAACATTACCGCATGGGATTAACCAAAGTAACCCGTATTAATTTAAAAGAGAAAACGCATGCAAAAATTTAAAGCTGACACCACAACGATGATAAAAGTACTCTTCATTGAAGATGACCCGGCTTATGCCAAACTTGTCGAAGTATTACTCGACGACTCCGGGTTGATGGATTGCGAACTCGTCAATGCACCTACTTTGAAGGAAGGTATGGAATTGCTGAAAAGCAGTGATGAATTTTCTGCAGTTCTGCTGGACCTAACGCTTCCTGATAGTGCGGGATTTGAAACACTGGAAACCATGCTCAACAAATACCCGCAAAAAAACATCATCGTTCTCACCGGTGCCAAAGATGAGGAACTCGGGATCAAAGCGGTGCAGTTCGGGGCCCAGGATTATCTTGTCAAAGGGGAATTCAACGAACGTCAACTCACCAAAACTCTGCGGTATTCGATAGAGCGTAACAACATCCTCAGCCGTTTGGAAGAAGCCCAGCGAATCGCCAAGATCGGCCACTGGGAATACCGGCCTGAAGACGATTTCTTCACTGCATCCAACGGAGTTTACCGAATATTTGGCATAGATCCTACAGAGACAGAGTTTTCAATAGAAGACCTTAAGGCAGGCAGCAGCCCATTCCACCCTTTGCTGGAAATGGTGGATGAAGCTATAAAACGTAAAAAAGTACGTAAAGAAGCCAGGATCAGACTCCCAAACAACTCCACGAGATTTGTGTCCATGACCTGTGAGTCATCACTTACCTTAGATGGTACGTACATATTTTCTGGTATCATCCAGGATATCACAGAACAGAAACGCGCAGAAGAGTTGCGTAAGTCCAGGGATATGGCCCAGCAATCCGCCAAGATCAAAGAGCAGATTTTTGCCAATGTGAGTCATGAGATGCGTACTCCGATGAATGCTATCCAGGGAATGGTCAATCTGTTACTGCAGACTGAGCTGGATTTGGAACAAAAACAGTATTCTGATTCCATTAAGGAATCCTCCGATGTTCTGCTGGCCATTATCAGTGATATTCTCGAAATCTCTTCCATTCAAAACGAGAAGATATTCTACGAAGAAACCGAGTTTGACCTCCACGTTATCCTGAACAACATCGTGGATACCTTCAAACCTAAAATGGAAACAAAGGAACTCGGTTACACACTGGAGATTGATCCCCGTATCAAGTGGTTGCTCAAGGGCGATAAACTGAAACTCAACCAGGTATTACTCAACCTGGTGGGCAATGCTGTTAAATTTACTGAAGAAGGCCATGTATCTATTTTTGCAGATGTACTGGAAAACGCCAGGGACTTCACCAAAATCAGATTCAGGATTCAGGATACTGGCATAGGAATCCCATTTGACAAACAAGGATTGATCTTTGAAGCCTTTACTCGTGTACTTTCCAAGGAACATCACTCAGAGGGAACTGGGCTGGGATTATCGATTGCTAAAAAACTGGTTGAGCGGCAGGGAGGAAATATTGGCGTGGATAGTGAAGAAGGAATCGGTTCCGTTTTTTATTTTGAATTGACTTTCGGTAAAGGAGATCCTCTTGGAGAGGAGACTAAGAGCAACAAAGCGAAACCTGCGAAAGCTTCAAAAGATAATGATGGGAGAAGCTTTAAGGTATTGATCGTTGAAGACCATAAAATGAATCAGCTGGTCATGCAAAAAACCCTTGAAAAACAATGGGAACAGGTGGAAGTTGCTGTAACCAATAACGGCAATGAAGCTATCACCTATCTTGAAACTGAACCCGCAGATATCATTTTAATGGATATTCAGATGCCGGTCCGGAATGGTTTCGAGACTACCGAATATATCAGAAAGAAAATGCCTCCTAAAGTTGCCAATATCCCGATCCTGGCCATGACCGCCTGGCAATACGGCAACACCCAGGAAGACTACCGGAAATTCGGTTTTGATGACTACATTTTGAAACCTTTTGACCCGGAAGTGTTATTCCAAAAAATTGAATATTTTTTGGATAAGTAATTTTTAGTACCAGTCTTCAGTACCAGTTAGCAGTCGGGTGTAAGGTTAGAGTTCGAGGGTGAGGTCTGGCCCCGCTTCGACAAGGTTCCGCCTTTCCCCCCACACATCTACTCAAAGGCATAACCTTGATAAATCTTTCTACCAACTGGTAGTACTAACTTGTACTTCCAGTTTGGTCCACCCCCAAATTTGACGGGGAGCTATATCAGTATAGAATATTTATCGGTCAAATTTGACCTCGCCAGCGAGGTACATAACCACCCTTGAAATGGACTAAAATATTTCCACACCCCAAACCCGACTGCAGACTGTGAACTGAAGACTGCTGACTGAAGGCTCAATCCCCCTCCTCCAATTCAAAGATCTCCTCCACACTTTTCTCAAAAACACTGGCAAGTTTCAGGGCGAGTACCGTAGAGGGTACGTACTTTCCGGATTCTATGGCATTGATAGATTGACGGCTGACGCCAACCAGGTTGGCCAACTGCTCCTGTGTGATCTTTTTGATCGCTCTTTCTACTCTTATATTATTTTTCATGCCATTTGCTTTTTGGTTCGATACATAATAATATTAAACCTGATGATAAAGAGGATCAACAAAGAATACATGTTGAGTAACATCACTGTAAAAAACATCATTCCGTAGATGAACATCAAACAGAATAACAAAAAGCCAATATTAACAAAAGTCGCCCAAAGCAACGACTCCAATCTGATTTTCATAATGAATTCATCTTCATCCTTTTCCTTGGAAAATGCAACGAGCACAGATCCAATCAACAATAATATTCCGAGAATTTCATCGGTCAGATTATTATCTGTCATTTTGAAATAAATTGTCTCTCCCATAAACTCATCATCATAAATAGCGAATACACGGGCATCCAAAAAATCGAACTCCATGCCATCAAAAAGGAAAATGATGCCGGCAATAACAGCCGGAATGAAAATAAACCACCCTATTCTCTTCATCGCATTGGGAAACAGAAATCTGGTTTTCATAATCATATATTTTAGTTATCAAGCAAATGTAAACTCAATTTTACTAAATGTCAAGTTTATTTTACATTATGTAAAACAAAATTTACTGTTTTTTGACAAATTCCACGTGGAAACCTGAATAAAGCATGGTTATATCTAAAATTTGTACCTTTATCGACCTAAACCAAACAAATAATCTATTCCCTTATCCGATGAAATTATTGATTTGTGAACACGAAGATGTATTGCTTACCGCTTTACAATTTCGGTTGAATAAAAAGAATCACGAGCTCATCCTCGCCAAAGACGGCGCGGAAGCTTCTCAGGCCTTGTTAAATTCTAACCCGGACGTTGTAATAACCGAACTCGACCTTCCCAAAACCTCCGGCGGTGAATTACTTGATCTTGCCCAAAAAAAGGTAGATCCGAATTTACCTTTCATTATTATTGCGGACATAGAAAGAGGAGATCAGATTCTGGAACTTTTGGATAAAGGTGCCAGAGATTTTCTCATTAAGCCCTTTAACCCGAATGAATTGCTTTTGAGAATTGAAAAAATCAAACAGGAACAGAAATGATGCACAAAACAATGTTAATGCTGGCAGCTATTTTGCTTACGACCAGCCTTTTTAGCCAAAAAAAGCCTGCCTACCAGCTCTTTAATGAAAAAGACAAAAAGTCGAATTACGAAAAAATGCTGAAGGCCTGCGCAAATGCAGATGTAGTATTTTTTGGGGAATCGCACAACAATTCCATTGCACATTGGCTGCAATTGGAACTTACCAAAGATCTTCACAAACAAAAAGATGGAAACATTATACTCGGGGCAGAAATGTATGAACCCGACGGGCAATTAGTGCTTGATGAGTATTTCAGCGGAGCCATCACCCAAAAGTCTTTTGAAAAAGAAATGAGGCTGTGGCCAAACTATAAAACCGATTATAAACCGGTTCTTGAATTTGCCAAAGAGAATGGCCTCCGTATGGTAGCCACAAACATTCCTCGTCGATATGCCAACCTGGTCTACCGTAAAGGACTTGTGGCACTGGACAGCCTATCGGATGATGCCAAAAAATATATTGCTCCACTTCCGGTCACTGTTGATCTGGAATTGAAATGTTACAAAGATCTGCTGGAAATGGGTATGGGTGGCCATGGAGGTTCATCCGAGAATTTCCCACATTCCCAGGCGGTCAAAGATGCCACCATGGGATACTTTATCCATAAAAACATGGAGGAGGGGAAAACCTTCATACATTATAACGGCAGCTACCATTCTGATAATTTCGAGAGCATTTTATGGTATCTCAATAATTACCACCCCGGTCTCGAAATCATCACGATAACCACCGTTGAGCAAGAGGATACCTCTTCATTGTCTGATGACAATAAAGGAAAAGCTAATTTCACCATTTGCGTTCCCGAAACCATGACGAAAACGTATTAAGGGAACTTTATTTCAAGGGAACAAATTGAAAAGGGAACAAGGTGACATAATATTGCACCTTGTTCCCTTTTTTGACGCCTATCAATCATTAATCTTGCAGAATACATCTTCCTGTTACAATGTTCTTTTCTGTTTGCAGCCGTAAGATATATAGCCCTGCATCTATTCCTACAGGACTCCATTCGAATTCGTATTTTCCCTTCCCTTGAAGCCCTTCAAAAACATTCACAACCTCTTTACCTGAAATATCGAAAACCTTAATACTGATCCAGGTTGGTTTACCCAGTTCATAATTTATCCTTGTACTTTGTTCAAAAGGATTTGGAAAAATATCCAATACATCTTTTTCATTTGAAGTACCGGGTATATCAATGCTCACCAATTGGTCAATTTCAATAGCTCCAATATCCGGCAATGTAGCGGCAGGCATCGGGCGCGGTTGTCCATAAAAATCTGTTGCAGGCGCATTATACCATACACCATCAATTTCAATTTGATTAATTCCTGAGGCTAAACAAGGCGACGTTTCCAATAAATTAAAATCACCGAAAATATCCACAAAATCTGGATCATCATCCATATTGTTTTCATAGGTACCGACATAATTAGGTGCTCCCTCCAGGTGATTCTGGCAAAATGCATCCTGGCCACCTTCAATGAGGCAATGATAAAAATTCTGTGTATAGACATAGCCCAGGTGGATTTCATCTCCGACGTCCGTAGCATAATTACCATAAAAAATGGTATTGATAAATGTCCCCGTTCCATAAGGAAAATCCACACCGCCACCATGATCTGCATAGTTGCCCGTAATGGTATTATTGATGAATACAGGATCACTTTGGGCAATGGCAATTCCTCCTCCCCCAAAGGCCGAGTTATTGAAAATAATATTATTGATTATAACCGGGTTAGCATTACTAATCAAAGCTATTCCACCACCATGCCCGCCGGCAGCATCATTTTTGGAAATGAAGTTATTACTGATAAGGGGAGAACAATCCATAATGCCAATTCCCCCGCCTCCCGTATTGAGGTCTCCAAAGGTTCTGTTGTCAGTGATCTCACAATGGGAAATGATTACTTTATCAACTGACTTCAACAAAATCCCACCTCCACTTTTATGAATATCCAGTGGTCCCTGGGGAAATCCAAAACGGATTTTACAATATACCAGTTTAGAAGTATCGTTGGTCGTTGGAATATCGATAAAACGCAGTCCATTCCAGGCAGTCACTGAATCCTCTGCCGTAAAAGTAATCATGGCGTCCGGCGTACCCTCAGCAAGGAGTTGGCCCTGGATATCAAATTTGTAGTGGTCCCTGAAGATGACTTCTACTCCAGGTTCGATTATTAAGGTTTCTCCGTCAGGAATCCAAATATCCCCTGTGATCATAATGGGGGAGCAATCGGCTCTCCACAGCCCACTGACGGGGCCTTCCGGAATTTCGGTTTGTTCCTCAGGAGAATATTTAGATACCAACGCTGTTATATAAGGAAAAGGTCCGTCAAACACGAAATCGACAGTTGCTCCGCCGAAAGTATAGAAACTCTCTCTTCCGCATTCATCTTTAGCAACAGCACACCCGAATTCCAATACTTGTTCAGGCATGTATAAATCCAAACCGGACCAACCATCTGTCGGGTTGAACTTCCATGTTCCGGGAATGGACCCTACCAGGGGAACTCCTCCAAAGACATAGATGTCGTTCCCGATCTGACCTGAGCCATGACCCCATTTTGGAAAGGGCATTGAATCGGCTGCCATCCACCCAATTTCCGGGTCAAATACTTCGACCGTCGTGCGAGGTAATTCGAGATGCATTCCTCCCATGGTGTAAATTTTACCATCTAAAGTCTCAGAGGTTAAAAAAGCTCTGGGAGAAAGCATATTACTTTGAACCGTCCAGTCATTTGTTTGATAATCATACATTATTACAGAATCCATGGTTACTTCCCCCCAATAACCATAACCTCCCATGACAAAGACATTTTCATCCAATACAGAAGCCGTCATCCAGCTTCTCGGTGAAGGAAGATTTGTTTTACTCTCCCAGGAATCAGCAGCAGCATTATAAACATAAACGGATTGCAATGGCAGGCCATTATAGGCCTCCCTCCCGCCGATAACATAAATCTCGCCATTAATAACACAGGAAAAAGCACCGCACAATCCAATTGGCAGGTCTGCCACGGAAGTATCCCAGGTGTTCATTATTGGATCGTAAACTTCTACGGTTGATAAGGCCGGACTTGTTTTGGATAAGGTTCCGCCAATGACATAAACCTTACCATCAAGCGTACTGGCGGTGCATAAAGCTCTGGCCGTCGGCATAGGTTCCATTTCCTCCCAAAAAGCCTGAGCCTGGGCCGGATTAATGGCGGAAATGCAAAAGATAAGAATCGGAACGATTAAGGTTGTTGTACGTTTCATGGTTGACTTTTTTCGTTAAGAAATCACCATAAAATTGTCTCACATCACCTTTTCAGGTTTTGTTCATCGTTCCTAAAATTTATGTATCTGTCCCAGAATGGGTAATTTTTCTGTTTTTATGAAATATTTGCCGATAGACATCGCATCATCATTCTTCTCCAAACGCTGCAAAGATATAATTGAAAAATTCCTTTTCAACAGCACTGCTGGAGGCTACAATTTCTCTTCCGTACAAAAAATCATTTCCGCCACGAAAGTCTGTTACTTTTCCTCCGGCCATTTGTATAATAAATGCACCGGCCGCTACATCCCATACATTCAGACTGTATTCAAAGAAAGCATCAAACCGACCACAGGCAACATAAGCCAGATCAACCGCAGCCGAGCCAAAACGCCGGACTCCCCTTGTCTTGGTCATCATTTCCGATAACATATGCAAATAACCCGGCACTTTGTCATAATCATAATACGGGAATCCTGTTGCGACCAGCGAATCTGCAAGCGTTGTTGTTTTACTTACGGAAATCGGTTCTCCATTCAGGAACGCTCCGCCTCCCTTCCATGCATAGAAACACTCGTGCTGGTTAATTTCATATACGATACCCAAAATCGTTTCCTGCTTCCACTGAAGTGCAACACTCACTGAAAAAACTGGTAAAGAATGTAAAAAATTGGTCGTTCCATCCAGAGGATCAATGATCCATTGCAAGTCTCCTCGCTGGGTCTTTACCGTCTCTTCCTCGGTTAGGAATACGGCTTCCGGAAGCAATTTCCCGAGTTCCTTGACTAAATGCTCTTCAGCAGCTTTATCCACATAACTCACCAGGCTGTTGAGGCTTTTGGTTTCGATTTCCCCACTCGTCACTTTTCCTTTTTCCCGGCGGATAAATTCACCGACTCTGATTATGATTTCCTTGGCATCCAGGCACAATGTCCTCAGGTTGATATCTTCCATTAATTTTTAATTTTCGGTTTATTTTCGCGAATTTATCGTTTCCTTTTAATTTCGTACCATTGAGTTGGAATTAATCGTTAAATAGTTTTCCACAATAAGAGAATGTTCGAGACAATTTTTTAATCCATTAAAAACGGTTTTAATTCATGTGGAAAACTGGATAAATGGAAAAGTGGATGATTGTATTCATTACTTCAATTTCAAGTTTTCAGATTAAGGATTACATTACCGGGTTGGATATGAAGTTGATTTTCAGAAAAAATTTTGTTCATACTCGAAAAACACTCCGCATGACCATAAAAAACATTTCTATTCTTTTGCTGGTTCTTTTAGGTTGGAACTATGCTTCCGCTCAAACAAACGTAAAAACTTTTTTTCCGAAAATATTAGCCATTCCCGACTTGAGCGAGCAAGCACAAAAAGGGGTAGCACGAATGATGGAACTTATCAATAGAACAGACCTATCCGAAGCTGAGGATAAAGAATTGGAAATCCTTGTAGAAAAATACGGGGAAGGCAAAGCTACCGCCTGGGATGTTATCGATGAGGGGTGCAGCTGGTATTGTGGCGGCGGGAATTACAAGATTAAAGCTTCTTCGGTTCTGAATGCGCAGGGTACCAACTCATATGAAGCAGAGGCGGCAAATGACCTGAGTTATAAAACGGCCTGGGTGGAAGGTAAAAAGGGTGCCGGAATCGGAGAATACATTGAATACCATTTTAAAAACAACAGCCCACGGGTTACTTCCATAATCATCTCCAATGGTTATGTAAAAAGTGAATATGCCTGGAAAAATAATAACAGGGTCAAACAATTAAAATTATATGTGAATGGCGAGATCTACGGCGTCCTCAACCTCGCTGATGTTAAAACGGATCAGGAATTTGCAATCGGAACTTTTGGCCGCAATCCGGATGGCAGTGACCTTATCCTTAAATTTGAGATATTGGATGTTTACCCGGGCTCCAAATACAATGACACCGCTATTACGGAAATTTATTTTGATGGGATAGATGTGCATTAGGAAAAGTGATTAAAAAAAGAAGCGCTTATCATGGATCAAATGGAACAGGAAATTCTTGACGTTGAACTTACAGAGAAAAATAAAAACCCAAAAGTAAGTATTAACAAATGGTTTGTCCTTGCCATTTTATGGATTGGAATAGCCTTTTGTTTCACCAGGGGGTTATTTTATGATATCCAGGTCCTTTTTTCTATTTCTCTATTGATACTGGCAACCATCGCTAACTTTCGCAACCACAAATTTGAACTGGTCATCACATTGGCAATTATTGTCTTAGGAATGTTCAACCTTGCTCACTTCTTCCCTTTTGAAGTTACATTTTCCATTTTTTTCTTAAAATTCAACCCTCTGCTTTTCCTGCTTGCATTGGTCCATTTTTTTCTAAATAAAAACTCTTTAGGTCCACAAATACAAGGTTTTCTTGGAAATTCGCCTCAAAGTATCCAGGAAGAATCGGATTCCAGAGTAAACGGCTTCAAACATCGTTTCTCCCAAAAAAGTGAGCAGGAATTAGAGGAAATCATCAATAGTGAAATGATAGTAGCGGAAGCAAAAAAAGCTGCAGAGGAGTTACTTATTGAAAAATATAAAACAGATCAGGAATAATATCAAATTTAATATGAGTGAAGACCAATTAATCCTTCAAAGAAAATTCCCCATAACCTCCAGGCATGCCGATTTCAAGTCCGAACTTCGAATCAGCTCCCTGATCAATGATTATATCCAGATTGCCTGGCAACATGCTGAGGAACTCGGCCTGGGATACCTTCACCTCAAGGAACAGGGACTGGGTTGGGTGTTATCCAGGTTTACCCTTAATTTGGATTATCTTCCCAAATGGCCTGGAGAAATCGAGATCAAAACCTGGCCTAAAGGTATGAATCGGTTGTTTTACCTGCGTGACGCAGAAATATTCAATGAAGGAAAAAAGTTTGCCTCCATAACCTCAGCCTGGCTCATCTTTGACATCAATTCCAAACGGCCAAAAGTCCTTTACCAGGACCGCCCATATCTGCACTCCCTCGCAGATAAACATGCCATTGATGAAATCACTCCTTCTCTCAAGACGGAAGGAATTCCGGTTGAGTCCATGGAACATGAAATCAGATATAACGATATAGATGTGAACTTACACCTTACCACTGTGAGGTACCTCGATTTCCTGTTAGATTCCTATGATATTGAATTTATTAGAAAGAATCCTCCCAAAAAGCTGAGGGTAAATTTCCTGAAAGAAGTCGCATTTGGAGATAAGACTGTTCTGCAACGCCTTGAAAATGAAAAAATTCATAGCTTTGAACTTTCTACTCCGGGAAAGAACGCTATTAACTTCCGGGCAGAAATTACGTATTAGATCACCCGAAAAAGATTTTCATTGACGACAAGAAAGCAAAGACAAAGACAAGCTAAAACACTACGAATTTTCAGAAAGGTTCATCGGTACACAGGAGCACTATTATTCATTTTTTTCCTGTTCATTTCCGTAACCGGAATTTTACTGGGCTGGAAAAAAAACAGCAACGGATGGTTGTTGCCTGATACACATAAGGGATCAAGTACAGAACTCAGGCACTGGCTCCCCATCGACAGCCTACACTCAATTGCCATCAATGTTTTTAAAGATTCCGTTTCACAAACTTTACCTGCCGACCTCGACAGAATTGACATCCGTAAATCAAAAGGTTCGGTGAAGTTCATCTTCGAACAACAAAACTGGGGCATCCAGCTCGATGGAGCAACCGGGCAGGTATTGAACATCGGCAAGAGACGTTCAGACTTCCTGGAAAATGTGCACGACGGTTCTGTATTGGATGATTTTTTTAAAACAGACACCAACACCTTCAAACTTATCTATACTTCCCTTTTGGGAAGTGCGCTGTTTTTATTCACCACAACGGGCTTCTGGCTTTGGTTTGGGCCAAAAAGATTGCGGAAGGCAAGAAGGGAGATCAGCTAGTGAAATTATCTCGTTGCATTAAGCGTGCTCTAAATGAGCATGAAAACACTGCTTTAGATCCTGTATAGTTTCAGCTTTTTCAGCTTCTTCCGGTGTCAGGTAAACATCCATTCTGTTCTCCAGTTCAGCTATGAGTAACATCTTGTCCTGATCGTCTAAATTGAGGTCACTCACCAAACTACTGGACGGGAAAATTTCTTCGGCAGGCACATCCAGTTCCCATGAGACGAATTCGATTAATTTATCTTCGGTGAGGCTTTTTTTCTTATCCATTTTAATAGGTTTAATGACTCCAAAACAAGGAGGTCAAGTTACAAATAAGCCCTGAAAAAACAGTTTATTTTCTATATAAAAAAACGTTTGGAAGCAGAGAAATCAGCCTTTTTTACTAAGCCATCACTACTTCCAAACTATCTGGTCAATTTTTGAAATAGATGCCCTTAAAAACTATTGTTTCAGTGCAGCTTTAGTAAAGAGATAATCAGCAATATCCTGATTAAATTTTATGCTCGTCATTTTGAAAACGGTGCCGTCTCCTTTTTTGAGCATATTCTTATAGGTAATGGTTGTCGGGAACCATCGTCCATCAATTTTCTGAACATCCGTCAAAGTTGACCTTTTAAGCAACTGACCGCTTTTAGCAAAAAGTTCTTCCTTCAACGGCACCAATCTTTCCGTATCGATCCACACCTTGCGGGAAGCATAGGCCACATCATCCACTTTTGCTGTCAACTCAAGCAACCAGGTTGGCCGGCCGTCGACTTCTTCTTTCCCGATAACTTTTGCATCATAAGTGTCCGTAAGCTTTCTGTCATCCATCATATCTTCATAGGAAAGGTCTGATCCCATTACAGACTGACGCAACATATGACCTGAAATCTGGATAGTACGATCCGTCGAAGGGTTGTAGATCCACAATTTATCTTCCAACTTCAACATCTTCGTACCCTGCTCACGCGCCGGTGAAAGATACTCGGTAAATGATTGCTTATCACCAACAGAGTAGGACCGTGATGTGATGGTGCGACTACTGCGCTTACCATGAATGGTCATGGTAGATTCAAAAATCCTGTTTTCGGAAGACATATTTTCATCAACCATCTCCATGATCTTATCTGCACTAGGCTGTCCGATAGCCAAAAAAGCTAAAGCTGAAAAAATGGCTACAAATAAAGTTTTCATCTCAATTATTTTTTTGTGAAGTTGTTATAAAATAGCTCACTTGGCTATTTTATAACAACTTCTATGTATTCAATTAATATTTTGACGCAAATTTCACGCGGCGGTTTATGATAATTCTATTAACGCCAAGTTAAAATTTGCTTTTTCTACTTACTCCTTCGACATGGTCCCGGCTCTATGTGCACGAGAGCCTGTGCCGTATCTTTGATCGGGAATCTCCCGTTGATCGAGGTCGCCTTTCATCCTTTCAAGTCCTATCACTTTATAATTAATCACCAAACTGCTTACTGCAGACTGTGGATCGAAGACTCCTAACTGGTACTGGTACTGCCAACTGGTACTATTCTCGCTTCGACAAGGTTCCGCCTTTCCTACCCACTTATCCACTCAAAGGCATAACCTTGATAAACCTTTTCCCCAAACTGAGGACTGTCGACTGAAGACTGAAGACTACACCTTAATTCTCCAACTCCTTGAACAACTGCGCGGTTTTCCGCTTGTAAATTCCTATTCCGGCAAGGCCTGTTCCAATCACTGTTGAGATCACTCCTGGAATAAATCCAAGGTAAAAGTCAGCAGGAGTAATATGCGCCCTGATCACGGATGGCATCATCACAGAAGACCCTTGCATCATGGAGCCAATGTCGATTCCATAAGTCTGGATCAGCCAGGCGAAGAACAAACCAATAGCTGTTCCCAGAATTGATCCCGCAATACCAATCATGACTGATTCTGCAATCATCGATATGTACACATGTCTTTTCTCTTCCCCAATAGCGAGTCTCAGCCCTACTTCACCATATCTGCGAATACCTCCAAGCAAACCTGCATTCCACAAAACCAATGACATGGCGAACATGAAAATTACTGTAATCAAAACCCCCATACTCTGAGCCATATCCACATAAGTAGCCATGCTATCCTGATCACGCAATGTAACCATTAAGGGTGCATATTCATCTTCCTCGTCATTATACTGGACGTTGAATTGGGTTTTCACTTCATCTGCAAACCCCTGGTCATAATAGCCGGATTTAAAGTAACCGGTCAGTTCTCCTGCCGCATCATACATATCCAGGGCCAGGCGCACATCTTCAATATCCGCCACAATCGTTCCTCTGTCCAGAAAGTCCGTTCCAAATCTCAGGGTTCCGGAAACGATAAAATTGTACATGATCATACTTCCGTGCATGGAGGATCCGATCAGGGTTACATTATCTCCGGGGTTTACTTTTAATTTCCTGGAGAATTCTTCACTTAGGAGGACTTCCCCAGGTTGAGAAGGCATATTCCCCCGTACCAAAGATTCTGACAAGTTCAACCTTTCATCTTCCTTGCTATCCGTGGACAATAAATCCAGCCCCATTCCCATAGCCGGGCCTTGCGACCGTGTTTCTCCATTTTCATCCGGAGCATCCACCAGTCCGCCGAATTGAATTCTTTGAGCCCAGTCGATATCAGGGTAATTGGTTTTCAGTTCTTCCAACAAGGACTCCACTTCCATTAAAGCCAGATCATTAGGTCTCAGGTCGGAATTTTCTGCGTAAGCAGTGGACATGATCTTCACATGTCCTGTTGTAAACCGGGCATTCATTTCAATAGTATCCCCCATCACACCTGTAACATAAGCATGCATCAACACAGTAAGCATGACCCCTGTGGCTACAACCAGGATAGGCAACAAACTTCTGCTCCTATCGCGAAATAGTCCTTTTAATAAGAATCGTATCATTGTATTTTTCCCTTTATTGCTTGAGTTGGATTCATTTTTGCTATTTTTCTCGATGGCCAGTAACTGACAATAGTAGTCGTAATGACAACTATCAGTGTTGTTCCAATAATCAGTCCCAGTGTGTATTTAGGATACAAGGTTTGGGCAATGGCCATACCATAATCACTGGTTTCAACGGGCATAGTCCATCCTGTCTTCGCCTGCCACCATAAAAACGGTATTCCGTAGATCGCGGCCACGACTGCTGCCAGTATAGAATGCATTGCACCTTCAGTGGTGAACAACCACACTACCTGTCTTTTGGTGAACCCCAGTGCCACAATAGTACCAATCTCCCGCTGTCTGCGGAAAATTGACAATACCTGGGTGTCAAATATGGCCAGCATGGCCAGCAGCAACAGAATGAAATAAAAGACGGATTGTCCCACAGTTTTCGTCTTTATGATCTCATCAATATTGGCCGTTAATGCCGCCTGAGTTTTCAGTGTCCAGTTGTCAATATCTGCCCTTTCCACATCAGAGTCCCTGAAAGTAATCATAGTCGCTTCTCCGGGAATCAACATCATGGACTGCAGTTTTTCCAGACTGATCCAGACCTGGGCCCCGTCAACCGTTGGCACATTTGTTGAAAAAATATCAGCGATAAATATTTCCGATGCATCAAACGTACCATTGACATCTCGCCACTGGATCGTTACAAAATCCCCAATTTCCAGATTATTGACCTTGGCCATATGCGAACCGATTACAGCCGGTATGGCATTGAGGGTGGTATCCAGTTTTTGAGTAGGTAAATGCAATAAAGTTTGTTGAGGCGAAATTCCTTTGATCAGAATTGATTGCATTCGACCTTCGGGATAAATGGTTCCCTGTGTAACCAGGATGGCCATAGCATCCCCTCGGTCAATTTCTTCCTGCATGGATTCAGGTACCGGGGCATGACTTTCCGTCAAAGTAAAAGGATCAAATTGATCGTAATTCTCATGCCAGTATTGTCCTCCGGCAATTTCCCAGTTTTGGGTATCTGTTTTGGCCTGGTGATCCCATCCTACCATGATTCCTTTCATCCAGATGATGACAACAAAAGAGAAGGATAAAACGATCACGTTCAACCAGGTTCTGAGACCGGCCCCAACTAAGTTCCTGTATGCCAGTTTTAATGCTAATAACATTGTTAACCTGTTTTAATTTTTTATAATCACTTGCAAAACTGCAAGCCAAATTTCCTCCTAAGGACAAAATGCCCTAAACCTTCACTTCTCTGGTCGGTGTTACGATCTCATCTTTGTCAATCATGCCGTCAATCAGGAATATTTTCCTTCGCAGATAACTGATCACTTTTTCATCATGGGTCGCAAACAGGAAAGTGGTTTTTAATTCCTTATTCAGCGATTCCATGGTTTGTAAAATATGATGTGAATTGGCAGCATCGAGGTTCGCTGTCGGCTCATCTGCCAGCACCAGAGATGGCTTTTTGACCATGGCGCGTGCAATGGCCACCCGCTGACTTTCCCCTCCGGATAATGTTGGCGGACGCGAATTGACTTTATCTGTCAACCCCACCCATTCCAGGGCATCCATAACCATTTTTTTACGTTCGGAGGCTGTATAATCCAATAACAGCAACGGGAATTCTACATTCTCGAAAACCGTATGTACTGCCAGCAGATTATAACTTTGGAAAATAAATCCAAGTTGCTCCTTACGCAACTTAGCTGCCTGCCTGGGAGTCAAATCTCCGATAGACTGCCCCAAAACCTCGGCCGATCCTTCAGTGGGAACATCCAGGGAACCAACGATATTCAGCAAAGTGGTTTTACCCGATCCACTCGGACCGATCAGACCACAGAACTCTCCTTCATTGATTACCAGATCCACGCCCTTTAGCGCCGTAAAAGAAGACTTCCCTATCGGAAAAGACTTGGTAAGCTGCTCAATTTTGATAATTGAATTACTCATTTGTATTGCGTTTATATTGGTATTTCAAATAATGTTGTTTCATGTAGTTTCAAATGGTTTGATATTGTTTGACATCCGTATCGGGACGGAACTTGGTTCAAAGAGTTCAAATGGTTCAAGTTGTTCAAGTTGTTAAACCCAGATCTCTGTGTTCGCTGTGCCTTCTCAGTGTCCTCTGTGGTTAAAATAATTTGTGATATTGTAACTTTTCATTTAAAGTAGTTGTCCTCCTACTTCGTTTGATATTGTTTCATGTGGTTTG
>QQUB01000927.1 GCA_008501835.1 Bacteroidota bacterium | reverse complement strand
TAATCTCAAAGTAAATTATCTTTACGCCAAAATAATACTTTGAAATGTACGACGAGCTGAATGAGTTGATACCGGATGTGTTGAAAATTGCTTTCAAGGCAGGTCAGGCGATCATGGAAATCTATGAAAATGAAGCTGACCTGGGAGTGGAACGCAAGCAGGATGATTCTCCGGTAACCAAAGCAGATAAGGCCTCTAATGCCATCATTTGTGCAGAGCTGGAAGCCCTTGGCACTTCCTGGCCCATTATGTCGGAAGAGCAAAAGGAGATTCCCTATGAGGTGAGAAAAGATTTCGAATATTACTGGCTCGTCGACCCTTTGGATGGTACCAAAGAGTTTATCAAACGCAATGGTGATTTTACGGTGAATATTGCACTCATCCACAAAACAGAGGCTGTCCTGGGGGTGGTTGGAGTGCCTGCACTCGGGGAGATGTATTGGGCGATAAAAGACAATGGGGCATTTATGGAAGCAAAAGGAGCGGTAAGGGAACTGAAGGTTGATCTGGATTTCGACCTTGGGGACAGAGGGTTGAAGGTCGTTTGCAGCCGTTCTCATATCACCGGGTCAACCAGGGAGTATCTCGATCGGTTGAATGCACCGGTATTGGTGCCTGTTGGCAGTGCTTTGAAATTGATGCTGCTGGCCAAAGGTGAAGCAGAACTCTATCCGCGATTGGGGCCAACTATGGAATGGGATATTGCTCCTGCCCAGATCGTTCTGGAAGAAGCCGGTGGTTCGGTAATTGATGAAGTTACCGGAAAACCTATGCGTTATAATAAAGAAAACCTGTTGAATCACTATTTTGTCGCTTACGCAAAGAGCGTTTGATTATGCAAAAACTGACCGTCATTATTCCTACTAATAATGAATCCGATAATATCGGAGATCTGCTCGACAACGTTGGATGGGCGGATGAGATCATTGTGGTTGATTCTTTCAGTACGGATGATACAGTAGCCATTGCCCGGTCAAAAGGGGCAACAGTACTTGAGCATGAATATGAAGGTCCGGCAGCACAAAAGAACTGGGCCATCCCGCAGGCTCAACATGAATGGATATTATTGCTGGATGCCGATGAGCGTTTGACCCCTGAACTGACCAAAGAGGTGCAGTCCTGGTTAGCCAAAGGTGAAATTAATATGGATGCCTTCTGGATTGGACGTCAGAATCATTTTTTAGGTAAGAAAATCCGATACAGTGGCTGGCAGGGAGACAAAGTAGTCCGGTTTTTCCGGAGGAGTTGCCGTTATGATAACAAACAGGTGCATGAGGAGATCATAACAGAAGGAATTCGTGTCAGTATGTTGAAAAACAAAATGAACCACTTCACCTATAAAAGTGTGGATCACTTTCTGGATAAAATGCGCCGGTATGCGGATTGGTCGGCAGATGATCACGCGGCAAAGACTCCCAGGGTTACTTTTTTCCATTTATTCATCAAACCGGCTTTTAGGTTTTTCAAACATTACGTAATTCAAAAAGGATTCCTGGACGGAAAAGAAGGATTGATCGTGAGCGGTATCATGGCGTGGGGAGTATTTTTGAGGTATGTGAAAATGGTGGAGAAGAGGAGGAAGAGCCGACCTTAGGCTGCAGACCTAAGTCTTTAGTACCAGTACCAGTTTGCAGTACCAGTCTTCAGTACGCAGTCTTCAGTCTTCAGTCCTTTGAAGAAATACTATTTTTTGGAAAAATAGTATTTCTGAATTAGCAATAGTGATTTCTATGTATATTTGGTAGTGATGGATACCAGGGAAATAAAGAAAGCCGTAGAAGCTAACATGCCTTTGTCTTCAAGAAGCTTTGAGGAGTTCATGACCATTGCAGAGGAATATGAGGTTCCTGCCGGGGACGTTTTCATTGTAAAAGGTAGACGTGAGCATTACGAATACCTCGTGATGGACGGTATTTGCAGAAGTTTTGTCCTCGATCCCGACGGTGCTCCTGTTACGATTGCATTTTTCTGGGAACATTCTGTTTTGTCTCCATATGTGACCAGGACGAAGAAGGGAATATCTACCCTCGATTTTGAAGCCTTGACAGATTTAAAACTCATTAGGTTTCCGGAAAAAGAATTCCTTGATTTTATGGTCGACAATATTGAAATAAGAGAATGGGGAAATGAAGTATTGAAAAAAGAATTGGCCCAAAAAGTTGAAAAAGAAATCAATCTGGCTACGCTGACAGCCCGGGATCGTCTCATTAAATTCAGGGAGCAATTCCCTCCTTTTGAAAACCTCATTCCACATCCTGCCATTGCCTCCTATCTGGGGATCACCAATGTATCCCTGAGCCGACTGCGAAAAAATACTTTTTGAAGCAATACTGTTTTTTCAAAAAATAGTATACTTAACCAGCAACCAGCTTTACACCTTAAAAAAATCCAGCAAAGCCTTCTTCCTGGCCGGGGCGACCAGGATTTCGGTATCGTCAGTTAGAATGACGCTTCCTCCCTTGCCTTTTTTGTACTTTATTATGTGGTTAACGTTGACGAGATAGGATTTGTGTACCCGGGCGAAACCATAGTTTTCCAGGGCTTTCTCAAAGTGCTTGAGTGTTTTGCTGGCTATTTTTTTATTATCGGCCAGATAAATTTCGGTGTAGTTGTCATCAGCTTTGCAATAGAGGATGTTTTTGGGCTCGAGGACCTCGAATCCTTCCTGGGTGCCAATGGTGATCTTACCCTCTACGGGTTGGATAGTTGGAGTGGTGACTTGTTCCTGCAGTACGAGTTCCTTTGTAATGATCTCTTCGACGTAATTGACGGCCTTTATCAGTTCGTCTATGGATATTGGTTTGAGCAGGTAATAGGCTGCGTGTGCATTTAAGGCTTCGATAGCGTATTGCTGGTAGGCGGTTACAAAAACGGTTTGAAAGGTTGGGTTTTCAATTTGGTCCAATAAGTCGAAGGCATTTCCGTAAGGCATTTCAACGTCCAGGAAGAGAAGGTCGCAATCATGTTGTTCCAGCGCAGTTTTGGCTTCCTTGATATTGGATGCAATGGCATTGACCTTTACCTTCGGGCAATATTTTTGAAGGTAATTGGCTAAAATTTCCTGGCTGACTTTTTCGTCCTCGACAATGATGGCGTTTATGATCATGTTGTTAAGTTACAGCGTTCATGGAAGGTAGTCACGAACCTGCCTGCTGACGCAGGAAGGCAGGTGCACGAATTCTTTTATGGTTGATTACACGAATATGGTTGTAGTGGTGTATGTTGTTCATATACCGAAACCTGTTGTTAATATACAAAAACCATGGAACCGGGAAAAATTCCTTTTATTTATGTTATGAAGGGGAGAAAAAACTGGTTACGAATTTTCTTGATCCACGGGGTTTTGTGGTCTTTATATGTAGTGCTGGAGTTTTTGGCCAATTACTTTCATATTTCTGAAGGGCATGAATGGACGTTTATCCGGTCCACTTTGATGTCTTTGCCAGTTTTGATGGTTCCGACCTATTTTATTGCCCTTTTTGCCGTACCTCATTTTTTACAGGAGCAGAAACAGCTTTGGTTCATTTTAAGTATTTTGGTTGCCGGGGTATTTGTCTTTTTTGCCCGGATGTATTGGCTCGAATGGGTGAACTACCTTGAAAGCGGGAGGCATTTTAAGATGCCGGTGTCAAAGGTTTTGAAAAACGTCATCAGAGATTATTCTGTGGTCGCACTGGCAGTATGCCTTTACATCATAGGAGACTGGCGGCACAGGCAGGTACAAAATGAAACGCTTATAAAGGCCAGGGCAGAGGCGGAACTTAAGTTGTTGAAAGGTCAGTTGCACCCACACTTTTTGTTCAATACACTCAACAATATATACAGCCTTGCCTTATTGCAATCCGAACAAACGGCGGATAGTATTTTGAAACTTACAGATCTGCTGGATTATTTGGTTTATAAGGCGGGAAAACAGGAAGTGCTGTTGTCCAGGGAGGTGGAATTGCTTGAGAATTATCTGGAACTCGAAAAACTGAGATATGGGGACAAACTCGAGTTGGAGACGGAATTCAAACTTGAAAATGAACAACAAAAGATTGCCCCATTGATGCTTTTGCCATTTGTAGAGAATTCTTTCAAACACGGCCGTTCCGGAAAGGATAATAAATTTAAGGTGAGCCTAAAATTGCAATCAACGCAGGAAAAACTGAAATTTTATATTGAAAAATTTAAAAGGGAAACTCCGAAACATGATCAAAAAAATGGGGGAGTAGGCCTGAAAAACATTCACAAAAGATTGGAACTTTTATATCATCAAAAACACCTGTTGGAGATAGACGATAATGGCGAAGACTTTCAGGTAAAACTGGAAATCAGGTTTTCAATGGTAAAGTATAATTGTTA
>QQUB01000214.1 GCA_008501835.1 Bacteroidota bacterium | reverse complement strand
CGCCATGATCTTGTTTTAATGGGGCAGGACATTGCTGAATATGGTGGGGCATTTAAAATTACAAACGGGTTTGTAGATAAATATGGCAGGGATCGGATAAGAAATACGCCACTCTGCGAAAGTGCAATCCTTGGGATTTGTCTGGGTATGAGTATTCGCGGGCATAAGACGATGATGGAGATGCAGTTCTCCGATTTTGTTTCCGTGGGTTTCAACCAGATCGTCAATAATCTGGCCAAATTGCATTACCGCTGGGGACAGAATGCAGATATTGTGGTGAGAATGCCTTCCGGCGGTGGAGTAGGGGCGGGTCCGTTCCACTCCCAGACGGTAGAAGCATGGTTTACCCATACTCCAGGTCTAAAAGTGGTTTACCCCTCTAATCCACACGACGCAAAAGGATTGCTGCTTGCCAGTTTCGAAGATCCAAATCCAGTGATGTTTTTCGAACACAAGGCGCTTTACCGCAGTATCAAAGGAGATGTGCCGGAAGGGTTCTACACGGAAGAAATTGGCAAGGCAAAAGTGGTCCAGGAAGGAAATGATCTTTGCATCATCACTTATGGTATGGGTGTTCACTGGGCAATAGATTACACTAAAGAACTCGGAATCGATGCTACGGTGCTTGACCTTCGCACTTTGGTCCCTCTCGATACAGATGCTATTGACGAGGTGGTAAAAAATACCAATAAAGTGCTGGTGCTTCATGAAGCCACACTAATCAGTGGATTTGGAGGGGAGATCTCAGCCTATATCTCAGAAAATCTTTTTGAGCATTTGGATGGCCCTGTGATTCGTGTAGCCTCATTGGATACACCAATCCCTTTTGCAGTTCCGCTTGAGAAGCAGTTTTTGCCAAATGAGCGGCTAAAAGATGCTTTGAAAAAGCTTCAAGAATATTAAAAAAGACTGGGATACAAGGGAATAGAATATGGATTGTTCCCTTGTTTCCTTTTTACATTTTTTCCTTTCCAATAATATGACAAAAGTCCCTTTTTTTTAACCTAAAAAGGTTTAAATTTACCGCTCAAGAACACACTATTTTGACATGCTGTTCCGCTTGCGCAAAACAACGCGCAAATGGTAAAAGAAAAATCAAACCAAGTCCTGATCGACGGCTCCAAGATCATTACGGAAGCCTGTGTCAGATCCGGTGCCGATGCTTTTGTCGGATATCCGATTACTCCTTCGAATTTATTCTATCGTTACAGCCAGAAACGTTTCCCGTTGTTCATGGCAGGTCCTGATGAAATTTCAGTGCTCCAGTGGATGACAGGAATGAGTGCGGCCGGAAAATTTCCGGTGACGGCAACTTCTTTTCCCGGGCTTGCCCTGATGGTGGAGAGCCTGAACATGGCTTATATGATGGAAATGCCCATGTTGCTGGTTCTTGTCCAAAGACTTGGACCCAGCACGGGATCTGCAACAACAGGGGCACAAGGGGATCTGAAATTTCTGAACGGAATCATTTCCGGTGGATATCCCATGCCGGTTTTTTGTCCTTCCAATTATGAAGAAGCCTGGGTGCTGACCAATAAAGCTATCCATACTGCAGTGGAATTGAGGACGCCCGTAATTCTTTTGACTTCAAAGGAAATGGTCATGACCCAAAGAAGTTTTGATCTGTCAGACCTTCCGGAAATCAAAAAAGTCGAAAGGCCAACTTTCAGTCCAAAAGGTACTTATAAAGCATATCTGGCGGATGATAGCCTTGTTCCGCCATTTATTCCTTTAGGAAATGATGACCATCAGGTGAGAATTAATTCTTCCACTCATGATAACGAAGGCTTGATTCGGAAAGGAACGCCTGAATCACTGGATAATACCAGAAGGTTGAAGAAAAAAATGGAGAAGGCTCTGCCTGATATGGCCTTTTATTCATTGGACGAAGAACCTTTTGCAACAGACCTGATCGTCACTTATGGTATCTCCACGGATGCGGCCAGGGATGCTTTAAAGCAATTGAGAGAAGCTGATTACAAGGTTTCATTATTGACAATTAATACGTTGTTGCCAGTGCCTGGAGAAGTTCTTCGTATCCTGGATCGGTACGAACATATCACTTTTGTGGAAGAAAATCTTTCAGGTTTACTTCGGGAGGTCATTTATGGTCAGATGCCGAGAGCAGGAGTTCGTTCGGTAAATAAAATCGGTAGTATGATCGACCCTTCAGAGATCGTGGCAGAAGTATTTAAAAATCACCAGGAATAAACACCAGGTGACAAGGAATTGGAAAAAGATTCAAGAGCTTACAAATTAATAGTCAATGACTAAAAAAATATTAACAGAACAGAAGTTTCCCTTTTGCCCGGGTTGTGGACATGGGGTTGCGGTTAAGAATATATCTAAGGCACTAACTGAAATTGGGTATGGCCCGTTAGATGCAGTTATCGTAAGTGATATCGGGTGCAGCGGTCTGGTAGATCCGTTATTTGCCACTCATACCATTCACGGTCTTCATGGCAGAGCCCCGGCGCTGGGACTTGGGGTCTCCATTGGATTAAATGATCCGGACAAGAAGGTAATCGTAATCCAGGGAGATGGTGGGGTAACCATAGGATTACAACATGTCCTGGAGGCAGCCAGAAGAAATAGTAATATGACCCTGGTGGTATTGAATAATCAATTATATGGGATGACCGGTGGTCAGATGAGTGGTTTGTCGACCAATGAGTTTAAGGATTTTAAACACTTTCCCGATGAAGCTCCGCCTTTTGATATAATAAAACTGGCTCATCAGGCAGGGGCAGGAATGGCTTTTAGGGTAACTGATCCAAAGGACATTAAAGAAAAACTGAAAGAAGCTTTTGCTTTTACTGGATTTGCTATTGTTGAGATATCCAGTATGTGTACCTCTTACGCCTACAAGAAACTCAGTGATTTTCAGAATGTTTTATATGATGCTGTGGAGTTGACCAATGATCGTGAAGATGTTGAATATTGTTATGGTGAGACCTCTTCAATTTTTGCCGAAAGAGAGGAGCTGCCCGTTAAATTTGACTCGGAAATTGAAGGGAAAGTAGGTGTGTTAATAGCAGGTTCAGCAGGGGGAGGCGTTCAATCCGCGGCAAAACTCCTGGCCAATGCCGGCATTATGTCAGGATTGTATGCTACCATGAAAGGGGAATATCCCATTACCGTAGGTACGGGTTTTTCTGCTGCCGAAGTAATTTTTTCTACCGAGCCTATACATTATACCGGTTTGGAGGAACCTGATGTGGTGATCATGGTGACGGTTGACGGTTTAAACAAGGTCAGAAACAGAATAAAATCCAAAACTGCGGTGATCGCAGATATGAAATTGCAGGAAAGTTATTTGCAAGATGCTGATTATCAAAGTTTTCAGAAGGATGGTGGCAAGAAAGGCGCAGCACTTAAAGCGGTGATGCATTGGGTGGAGACTTCCGGGCTAATTTCTCGTGAAGCCTTCCTCGAAGCGATTTCGCAACATAAAATTGCTGAAAAACTGATGGAAATTGTTGCTTAAAGTTGATTTTATTTAATATTTATTTTTTGTTTAATATATTAACGGAGCCGGAATGTTATTAATGAAATTTTTAATATCCCGGCTCATGTTTTAAGAGAAGCTCTAAAGGCAGTACTGTGTATAAAAATCACAACCTAAATTTTATATGCTGTTAATAATCAATGCATTATTATTTCAATTCAGGTGAAGCTGCTTTTTAAGTTATAAATAATATTTTAAAACTCCATTTTTTATAAATACCTCAATAGTAGGTGAGTATGGATAAAAAGTTGGTTGAATTACTTTGAACAGATATAAAAATCGTGTATCTTTGTTCCAAACTTTTTGAGGAATTACCCCCACCAATTTCTAATTAGGCATCTACATTTTCAATCCACAGTCTTAAATATTTCCTTTTGTTTGTACATTTGTGCCCCAAACAAAAAGGAAATCGTTTATTATGAATTTTGATGAGATTATCGCGGTAAGTGGCCTGCCAGGTCTTTATCGCATGGTAGCAAACCGAAGTAATGGTTTGATTGTTGAAGAACTCAGTTCTGGTAAAAGGCGTTTTGCCTCAGCCAGAAAGCACCAATTCACACCATTAGCTTCTATCGGGATATATACCGATGACGGAGACACTGTGGAACTTAAGAAAGTCTTCCGGAATATGGACGATCAGTTCGAGGATAATCCTCCTGTTGATGTCAATGTTTCAGGAGAAGACTTGCGGGAGTACTTCAGTGATGTTTTACCCAATTACGATCAGGACAGGGTGAAAACAGCTGATATAAAAAAGGTGATTAAATGGTATGTCTTTCTCAAGGAGGGAAATATGTTATCTCTGGAAGACAATCAGGACGATACAAATAATAATACACA
>QQUB01000805.1 GCA_008501835.1 Bacteroidota bacterium | reverse complement strand
AACGTAACCCATGATTTCCAGTTGCAAAGCTCCGGTTCAGGAACCGGAACCAATGGGGTGGATGTAATCATCAATTGTTGTTTTGAGATTGGCGATCGTGGCGCTAACAATGCTACTGGCACGCCCTTCGGTTCAAAGGATGGAGATGATTCCGGAAACTGGCAAAATAACAATCGTCAGTACATTTTTGGAACGGATATCATTGTGGCCAATGGAGATTTCCAGAACAGTAACAATACGATGACCGTTTGTGATGTGGACGTGAAGCTCAATAAAAGTGGTAATTTCCAGATCAATTCCGGTACCCTTGAAGGTGAAGGGTTGTGTATCGCTGCTGAAGATGCCATCGAGAATTCGGGTACCTGGACGGCAGATGTCGTTGCATGGTATTCTCATATCCAAAATTCCATTATTCAAAATAACCCTATTACAGGGTTTATTCCTTCCGTAGAATCAGATATGAATGATATTCTCGACCAATGCTTCACAGAGTGTTGTACCGGTGATGAATGTACCCTCGATGATCCGACCATAGCAGTGGTTTGTGATGATGCAGGAACACCATTTGATCCTAGCGATGATACTTTCACGTATACGATTCAGGTGACGGGTACAGATACTGGCAATTCTTATTCCATCAGTGGTGATGATAGTCATTCTGGCTTGAGTTATGGAGTCATTAACGGTCCATTTGGGCCTTTTGACATCAGTAGTGGAAACCTAACCATTACCATTACGGATTCAGATGACTCTGAATGCCAGCTGGAGGATCAGGTTGTAAGTGCACCCGCCACCTGTTCAGATCAAATTCCGCCAGATGTTACTCACATGAAGAATTTGAGTTCTGTTACCCTGCTGGCTGATGGTACCTATGATGTGGTTTACAGCATTACCGTAACCAATACAGGCGGAAGCGTTGGTTCCTATGATCTTTATGATGATCCTGACTTTGATGGAGACATCAATATCAATTCTGCAGCTTACACTTCCAATGCACCTGGAAACCCGGGCAATAACCTGGTAGGGAATGGCCCATGGACTTTGGGAGATGATATATCCATCAATGTAAATGCCACGCATACCTATACACTGACGGTAAATGTTACGCTAAATCTTACCGATGGCATAAGCGATGATGATTATACTGCCTGTGGTGAGACAAATACCATACCGCAGGCAGGGGAGGGACTTTACAACCTTTCTCAACTCGATACCAACAATGATGGCATTCCCGATGAAGAAGATGAGGCGTGTGGGGACCTGCCTTTCATAACTCATGTTAAGGATATTACCAGTATTGACCAACAGCCTAATGGTACCTACAATGTGCTTTATACCGTTGTGGTAAGTAATATTGGGGGAGCAACAGGAACATATGACCTATATGATGATCCAACCTTCGATGATGATATAACCATCAACCTGGCCTCCTTTACCTCCAATGCACCGGGTAATCCCGGAAATGCACTGGCAGGAGGCGGTCCCTGGCAATTAGCCGATGACCAATCCATTATTGCGGGGGACGTTCAAACTTATATTTTAACGGTCAATGTAACCCTCGACCTTCGGGATGGAGTTGGAAATGATATTTATACCGCTTGTAGTGAGACAACCGGTACGCCAATTCCTGGAGAAGGACTGTACAATCTTTCCCAGCTTGACAGAAATAACGATGGCATTCCGGATGAGGAAGATGATGCATGTGGTGATTTACCATTTGTTATTCATTCGAAAAGTTTGGGTACTATTTCCCAGGAGGCCAACGGAACTTATAATGTTTCCTACATAATTACCGTAAGTAATATTGGCGGGGCAGCTGGCTCCTACGATTTATTTGATGATCCGACTTTCGATGATGACATTTCCATAAATTCAGCTTCTTATGTCTCCAATGCTCCGGGTAATCCTGGCAACGCATTGGCAGGCGATGGCCCATGGACTTTGGCCGATGATCAATCGATAGCAGCCGGAGGTATACAAACCTATACCCTTACGGTAAATGTCACTCTGGATCTTACTGATGGTCAGGGAGATGATGATTATTATGCTTGTGGTGAAACTACCGGCACACCGATTCCGGGAGAGGGTCTTTATAATCTTTCCCAACTCGACAGGAATAACGATGGCATTCCTGATGAGGAAGATGATGCTTGTGGTGATCTGCCATTCATTACTCATTATAAAGATATTGTAGATATCCTGCCTCAGGCAAACGGAACGTACTTTGTGATTTATACCGTTAACGTTAGCAATATTGGAGGGGCAACAGGTTCCTATGATCTGTACGATGAACCTACTTTCGATGATGATATCGCAATAAATTCAGCTTCTTATGCTTCAGATGCACCGGGTAACCCCGGAAATGCATTAGCAGGCACCGGCCCATGGCAATTAGCTGATGATCAATCCATTGTTGCCGGTGGAGTACAGACTTATACTTTGTCAGTCAATGTAACGCTTGATCTGCTTGATGGACAAGGAGATGATGATTACACCGCCTGTAGTGAGACAACGGGTACGCCAATTCCCGGGGAAGGTTTATACAACCTCTCACAACTTGACAGGAATAACGACGGCATTCCTGATGAAGAAGATGATGCTTGTGGAGACTTGCCTTTCATTACTCATGATAAGAGTTTTGGTTCTGTAGAGCGTCAGGATGATGGTACTTATGATGTCACCTACTTTGTTACAGTATGGAACCTCGGAGGCGTTCCGGGAAGTTATACCCTGGAAGATACTCCGTTCTTTGATGATGACATTTCCATTAATTCAGCCAGTTATACTTCCGATGCTGCCGGTAATCCAGGTGGTAATTTAGCTGGTTCAGGTCCATGGTTGCTGGCATCCTTGCAGCCAATTACACACGGTGATGTACATACCTATACCCTGGTGATGAATGTAAGCATAAATACCACTGACGGTATTGCGGATGATGAGTATACCGCTTGTGGGGAGACTACAGGTACACCTCTCGCTGGAGAAGGGCTCTTTAATCAGACGACCCTTGATGTCAATGATGACGGTATTCCTGAGGAGATCGATGATGCCTGTGGAGATCTGCCTGCCAAGATCGGGGATTATGTTTGGGAGGATATCAGCAGAGATGGTATCCAGGATGCCAACGAACCACCGATCGAAGGTGTGACCGTTCATCTGAAAGATGGAAACAACAACATCATCTCAACAACTACGACGGATGAAACCGGAATGTACTGTTTCGAGGAGCTTGATCCGGGAACTTATTCCGTACAGTTTGAAGAGCCATACCAGTTCAGGTTCACCTTTAAGGACCAGGGCAATGATGATACAGTGGATAGTGATGCAGATGAAGATATGGGAGGCATGACACCTCCGAAAGTTATTGAGGAAGGAGACATCGATCTTACCTGTGATGCAGGATTTTACCGTCGTCCTGGAACAAATATTAACGATCCTTGTAACTGTGTGGACAACTCAACCACTGCAGAGGACGGACAGTTTGGAGAAGAAATTGAAATTACCAATACTTATGCCGGAGACACCTGGGTGATCATCCAGCAAACAGGTATGTACCTGACTTCAAGCCCTTTGCCACCTGCAGCACCTATTCCTGTTCCTTTAGGAACTGAACTGGAAGAACATCCGGTGGGAGGTAATTTGTCTGATTATTCTTATGCATTTATTCATATTGATGACCTTGGATATACTGTAACGGTGACAAACGGTTTTGATACCTTATCAATTGAAAATAATTGTGAATATCCTGATTTCGTTGAACTGGAAATTCCATTGGAGCCATTGTGTATCATTGATCCACCATTCCCATTGTCAGGAGTGCCTAATGTGCCTGGAGATGTGAATTTCTATCTTGACGGACAGCTCATTACAGTGATCGATCCGGCCGCTTTAGGTCTTGGACAGTTTGAGTTGGTAGCCGAAATCAACCCAACCGATCCTGAGGAGTGTATTTCAACGGTAATCACCATTGTTGTCGTGATAGATGATTGCGTGGCTAACCTGGGGGATTATGTCTGGGAAGATATGGATGCTGATGGAAATCAGGACCCCGGAGAGCCGGGTATTCCAGATGTTACCGTCAAATTGTTGGATACCAACAATAATGTTCTGGATGTAACCACAACAGATGAAGATGGTTACTACCAATTCACCAATCTTGCTCCGGGCGATTATGTAGTGATGTTCATAACTCCGGATGGGAAGATCCAGACGGTTCAGGATTCAGGAGATACGGATGAAACGGACAGTGATGCAGGAGATAATGGCATGACTGGAGTGATCAACCTTGAGGAAGGAGAAACGGATAATACCCATGATGCAGGTTAATACTGCCCTGCCAGTCCGGGTGACTTTGT
>QQUB01000754.1 GCA_008501835.1 Bacteroidota bacterium | reverse complement strand
TCAAAACAGATCTTGTGGGTTTCCACGGACCAGTTGGAGCTTCCTAATTCACCGATTATACCAAAGAAAACCTGTTAGCTGTCCTTGTGGAAGGTAAAGAGAATCACGTTATCCAACTTTCAGAAAATAATAAATTAAACTAAGATCCGGCTTTTAAACCGCGCCCAATCCGTTATGGGAAAGTAGCAGGAACACTGATTGGAGGAAACCTTTCTCTGCTTTCCTCAATGGCCGGAACGGAATGGGAGCCCGATTATAAGGATGCCATTACCTTCATTGAAGACATCGGAGAAAAACCATACCGCGTTGACCGTATGTTGACCCAATTACGTCAAAGTGGAAACTTCAAAGAATCAGCCGCCATTGCTTATGGTATTTTTAACGACTGTGCTGCTCCGGAAGATGAGGATTCACTCTCGCTCGAAGAAACGATCAATGACAGGACAACTGATCTCAACATCCCATCTTTTTATGGTTTGTCTTTTGGTCACATCAAAGATCAGTTTACTTTGCCAATTGGTATAGAAGCAGAACTCGACACACGGAACTCGACATTAACCCTGCTGGAAAGTGCCGTAGAAGATTAGGGCTTACGAGTTGCGGGTTAATCAGAATTGTGGCCAATTTTTAACTCGCAACTCGAAACCCGTAACTCGGAACACATTCCATTTTTCCAAAAAAAATTCTTTTTTAGCCATTTAAACCAATAATCCTCCTTACTTTTGCGGCGAATTTCAGTTCCTAACCAAATTTTTTGTAATGCCACAAGCAAATCTTCATGTAGAAACCTACCATGATGAGCTGGAGGATTATATGGATCGCAAAAAAGCGGCTGTAGACCTTCAGACCTACATCGGTAAATTACTCGTTCACAAACAAGTCGAACTCGTACTATTCAGAAATCAACTGACGGATACAACCATCAGTACACTCCTGAGATTGCATAATTACGCCCAAAAGGTGGTGGATAGGGAGATCAGCGTTTTTGATTCTTCTGCACTGGCCAAGGACATTTTTGAAATGGAAGTAGGACCTTCCAAAATCGATATTGGATTACTGGCCAATGAATGGGCCAATGAAAAGGAAAACTATGCCAGCCGCAAGGATTTCCTGAATGACAAACTCAACTACTGCCTGATAGAAAACAGCCAGCCATTTGAACCCAGAGATGTTGTGCTTTTCGGATTTGGTCGTATCGGAAGACTTGCAGCACGCGAATTGATCAAACAGGGTGTGGGTCAGCAATTGAGACTCAAAGCTATCGTTTTGCGCAGTGTTGATGAAAAGACTATTAAGAAAAGAGCTGCCTTGTTCGAAAATGATTCGGTACACGGTAAGTTTAAAGGAACTGTTGAGATCGATTACGACAACATGTGTCTGTTGATCAATGGACAAAGAATTCATGTGATCGGTACCAAAGATCCATCATCAGTGGATTATACTGCCTACGGTATCAAAAACGCGCTCGTCATTGATAATACAGGGGTTTACCGTGATGCAGAAGCTTTAAGCATCCATACCAAAGCAGAAGGTGCTGAACTGGCTCTGCTGACTGCTCCTGGAGCTGGAATGCCTAACATCGTTTATGGCATCAATCATAAAGAACTGGACAGAGATAATACCACATTGTACTCTGCTGCCAGTTGTACCACCAATGCCATCAGCCCAATCCTCAAGGTGATCAACGATAAATTTGGCGTAATCAAAGGTCATGTGGAAACAATCCATGCCTACACTAATGATCAGAACCTGCTCGACAATATGCATAAAAAACCGAGAAGGGGACGTTCTGCTGCCATCAATATGGTCATCACTTCAACAGGGGCAGGAAAAGCTGTTTCCAAGGTAATTCCGGATTTGGACGGAAAACTGACCGCCAATGCTGTAAGGGTACCAACGCCTAACGGTTCATTGGCCATCCTCAATCTGGACATAGATAAAACGGTGACCCGTGATGAGGTCTTGGCTACTGTTAAAGATGCCGCATTGAAAGGCTCTCTGGTTAACCAGATCTACTATTCCATCAATGAGGAACTGGTTTCCAATGACATTATCGGTAATGACTGTGCAGCTGTTTTTGACAGCCCGGCTACGGTGGTAGCCCCTTCCGGCAAGAATATCATTTTGTACGTTTGGTATGATAACGAATTCGGTTATACCAAGCAGGTGATCCGCCTGGCGAAGTATATTGCCAAGGTTGGACGGAATATTTATTACTAGAAATTTAACCACAGGGGACACTAGGAAGGCATAGGAAACATAGGGTAATTAGACTATTACCTGGAAACCCTATGACCTCCGTTCCTTCCCTGGGAACTCTGTGGTTAAACTCCTTTTTCAACAGAAAAAAAGCAACTTTCTCTTCGCGAACTTTGCGCTTCTATTGCGCCTTTGCGGTTAAACCTCTGTCTACTCTCCTAACTCTATCAACGCCTCGGCTTATACTTAGACCTCTCCAGCACAACCTGGGCATCTCGCAACTCAATAAGTTCATACATCGTTGTCTGAGGATTCAGGCGCATGTATTTTTTGACGATCTGCCAACCTAACCAGTTGGCCGTTCTCCCCGGAGCTTCCTCCGGCATACCAGGCGAATTGGGACTTGGAGCAACATATTTTTTGATCAATCCCCAATCCGTCGAATACAAAAGATCTTCGGACAGGAAAAATGCCCACATATCATATTCATTATCCTTTAACCATGCTACCTGGGTTTGAGTCATTTCCAATTTAATGCTATCAGCTGTATATGGAAACAGATGATCGATAATGTAGAGTTTTTTACCATTATGGACCATGATATCCAACAGTCGCCCGGTGGCAGGTTCATCTCCGCAAAGATCCTCCACAAGTGGCTTCAACGCCTTGGTGGCCAAATGCTCCGGTGTAAATGTCCTTGTCAGGTAATTGGAAAACGACGGATGTCCCTGATTGTACTGAAAATACGGGTAATCCGCTCCCAGGTAAAAATCCAGCCCTACTGCCAAAGAATTATCCCCATAAATGAAAGCGGCATATCCATATTCAGAAATAAAGGTGGTGATGTCAGGCTCCTCCTTATCCGGGAAGTAATGTTTGAAATATTTGAAAGCCTGTTCAAATTCTTCTTCCTGGACACTCATGTCGTCGTAAATCACCATGCAGGTATCATATAGATGCCTGATCGCCGGAAAGGATAAAAATCCTTTCATAAATGCTTCATGCCCTTCTGGGGCCACTCTCGGATTTTTGGAACTGACGACATTTTCAAAAAAAATCGTACTGAAATCCGGATACTTTTCTTCCAGAGCGGTAAGTCCTGAACTTAAACTATTGGTATCAATGGAAAAAAGGTCTTTTTCAAATCGTTGAAGTTCCACCTTTACATTAATATCAGAAACATCAGGCACCTCCTCCTTGTACTCTTTGGCACAGGTGTTGAAAAGCATTACAATAAAAACAAAATAAAACCAGTTCTTTTTAAAACTCATTGTATAATTCGTATGATTTTTAGTTTCAAGAATTAACTTTGCAGCGTTTATTTTAGTACAGAAGTTGCAATAAAACAACTTCTACAAAAAAACTAACAGACCATGAAGAAAATTGTAATGTTGGCGTTCATTTTTTTATTTGTTCAAGCCATCAATGCTCAGGGAGACATCAGGTTCGGATTTCAATTATCACCAGCCGTTTCCTGGTTAGATACTGACCACAGCAAAATTAACTCCAGCGGTCCGAATATTGGTCTGAAATTAGGCCTCAACGGTGAGTACTATTTCAGAGATAATTATGCCATCTCAAGTGGTATTGGTTTCCATTTTAATGCCGGAGGTACTCTGTTGCACCAATACGGCGGTTTCTACTGGACAAAAACGGATCTTTTGGGAGGCCTGGACACTATGAGTATGAGCAACAACGTAAAATTAAAATATTCCATTCAATACGTTGAAATTCCGATCGGTTTAAAAATGAGAACCAAGGAATTTGGATTTTTCAGATACTTCCTGGATCCTGCTATCACCCTCGGTTTTAAAACTCAGGCCAGAGGGGTGATCACTGATAGTGGCATTACCGGTGAGGAAGATGAAAAGTATGACATACGTAAAGAGGTTAACGGAATCAATGCTACCTGGGGACTTACCGGGGGAGCAGAGTACAACCTTGGAGAGAACAGTACCCTGATTTTCGGGGCTGGTTTCCAGATTGGGTTCACCGACCTGACGGATGATAACGGCACCGTTTTCGATCCTGACAAAGGTAATCGCGATGAGGACTCAAAAGGTTTGTTCAGAAGCATTGTGCTGAAAATGGGCGTAATGTTTTAATCGATTTAGCAATTAAGAATTTTTTTTAAATGGACTTAAACGAAAAACTGGAACACTTT
>QQUB01000830.1 GCA_008501835.1 Bacteroidota bacterium | reverse complement strand
AATCGGTGCAACTGTATATGTCAACGAGACTGGTGCCATTACCGATTTTGATGGACGTTACGAAATCACCTTACCCAATGGAAAACATACTTTGATCATATCCTATGTTGGCTATGAACCATTGGAAATAGAGGTGGACCTCAATGGGGATCAGGAGCTCGATTTCACTTTGGAAAGCAGCATCGTTTTAAAAGAAATTGTTGTTACTGCTGACATTGCTCTCGAACGGGAGACTCCTGTTGCCTTTTCAAATATTCCAACGAGAAAACTTGACGAGGAGCTTGCGGCGCAGGATATCCCTATGATCCTGAATTCAACGCCCGGCGCATATGCCACTCAAAGCGGAGGAGGAGATGGTGATGCAAGGATCACCATCCGGGGTTTCAACCAAAGAAATATCGCCGTAATGCTGGATGGTATTCCTGTGAATGATATGGAAAACGGTTGGGTGTATTGGTCCAATTGGTTTGGACTTGACCTCGTAACCCAAACCATGCAGGTGCAACGTGGTCTTGGTGCTTCAAAACTTTCAGTTCCTTCCGTTGGGGGAACCGTAAATATTTTAACCAAGGGTATTGATGCTAAAAAAAGCCTGAGATTTCGGCAGGAGGTTGGAAATAACGGTTTCCTAAGATCAACTCTGGGGGTGACTACCGGAAGACTTAAAAACGGATGGGGAATTTCCGCAGCGGCTTCCTATAAGCAAGGAGATGGCTGGGTAAAAGGTAATTTCACCAAGGGCTACTTTTATTATCTTAGAATTGACAAGCAATTAGGAAATCACCTCTTGAGTTTATCCGGATTTGGTGCTCCACAGGAACATGGTCAGAGGCCATTTACCGCTGAGATCGCTCAGGTGGATGCAGATTATGCACTTGAACTTGGCGTACCACAGGAAACACTCGATCAAATGACTGTTATTGACAGGGGACGACGCTTCAGTGAGCATTGGGGTTTACTGGACGGAGAACTCGTTAATACCAGAAAAAATTTCTATCATAAACCTCAAATAAGCCTGAGACATAGCTGGCAGGCTTCAGAGAGATTATATTGGTCAAATGTGGCTTACCTTTCCATTGGTTCAGGTGGCGGTTCTGCTCCGGCTTCAGGTTCGGATGGCGGTCAATCCATACCGAGAACGGAAGATGGCCAGTATGACCTAGAACAGGCTATTATTAATAATCAATCCACAAATTTCGCTAAACCGGATGATAGGTCTGAACACATTTTAAGGGCAAGCCATAACGACCATTTCTGGTATGGGATTTTGTCTACGGTAAAATATGAGATCAATGACAATTTTACCTTTTCAGGAGGAATTGATGCAAGGAATTACAAAGGAGATCATTATCGTACCGTTTATGACCTGTTAGGAGGGTCCTATTTCAGAGGTGTTGGTAATGCCAGGATCGACCAGCAAAACACCAAATTGTATGAAGGGGACAGAACTTCTTATGATTACACCGGATTTGTGAGATGGGGCGGTCTGTTCGGATTATTGGAATACAAGAACAGTAGAATTTCAACATTTATTAATGCCTCTACTGCACTTACAGCTTACAGTCTGGAGGATTATATGAAACCAATGGAAGTCTCACTTGCAGATACCAGTTTTTATGTTTCCTATGGGGATGAGGTTGATTATAATGGTAAAACCTATACTGTAGACTCTCCTGAGGCAAAGGATCAGCGTATTGACTGGATACAAATTCCATCGTATACATTTAAGGCCGGGGCCAGTTATAACATTAACGTTAGTAATAGCTTTTTTGTAAATGCCGGTTATCTTTCGAAAGCTCAGCGTTTCAACAACGTCATCAATAATAACAGGGCCGGGACCGAAATTCTGGAATTCCAGAACTACGACAATGAAAAAATCATTGCTTTTGAGTTGGGCTACAGCTATAAGAGTCCGATTTTCTCAGCAAACCTGAACGGATATTATACTTCGTGGAACAACAAACCACTGGATTCACCACCTACCATTTCTGAAGACCCAAGTGATCCGGATGCCGACCGATTCCCGGTGAATATTCCAGGTATTGACGCCTTACATAAAGGGATCGAACTTGATTTTGCTTTTAAACCAATGAATAACCTGACCATTGAAGGTCTGGCTTCGATCGGAGATTGGATTTGGAACTCCGGCGAAACAGCCACTGTGACCCTGCCCAATGATCTTATTTATGAGTATGAATTTGATGCCGTTGGTGTACATGTCGGAGACGCAGCGCAATTGCAATTTGGTGGACTGGTTAGATATGAACCCATTAAGAATTTATATCTGAAAGTAAAGGTTACTCATTTTGCCAAGAATTTTGCCGACTTCCAACCTGAGGACCTCAGAGGGGAAGATGCCAGAAGAGACTCATGGCAACTGCCAAATTATACTTTACTTTCTTTCCATGGTGGTTATTCCTTCAAAATTAAGGAGGTTAGATGTAACCTGAGAGCCAACATTCTCAATTTACTTGATGCCACATATATTAGTGATGCACGAAATAACGATACCTTTAATTCACCTTCCTACTCAGATTTTGACGCTAAATCAGCTTCAGTTCACTTTGGGCAGGGGAGAAGAGGTTCCGTTTCCTTACAAATAAGTCTTTAAACCATTGAAATAATTAGTGACCCTCAGGTTACTCACTCAATTGAATTAATCTTAAAAAAACTTTTACTAATGAATAAATTATTTTTTCTGGCTTTGGCCCTGTTCTTTTCCATTTCCGTTTTTGCGCAAATCGATATTTCAGAGGCCAGAGGTATGTCGGAAGGTACCACAGTGACTGTTGAAGGAATTGTCACAAATGGATCAAGTCTTGGAATAATCAGATATATCCAGGATGAAACCGGAGGGATTCCCGCCTATCCGGGTTCTGGTTCCGCAGCAGGATTCCCGGATAATGTGACGATAGGAGATCATGTTACCGTTACCGGGGAATTGAAATATTACAATGGTCTGCTGGAAATTGACCCTATTGATTCTTATACAGTCAATTCATCCGGCAATCCCTTACCGGATCCACAGGTGGTTACGCCTGCTGAAATTAATGAAGAAACAGAAGGAAGTTTAGTTAAAGTACAAGGTGTGACATTTGCTGATGGGGGAGGTGTGTTCTCTGTTGGAACTTATGATTTTAGTGGCGGTGGTGAGTCCTCTCAAATTTATGTAAGATCCAATCATCCCTTGATTGGAACACCCATTCCGCTGGCTACGGTTAACCTGACTGGTATTGCCTCTGAATTTAGTGGCCAGTATCAGATGTTGTTGAGGGATGGAAATGATATTGAAGTGGCTGATGATTTCTTCATCACTTCACCTATAGTTGAATCTGACCTTACAACAGGCGGATTTACCATAAGCTGGGAAACCAACAATAATGGAACATCAGGACTCAAATACGGAACAACCCCGGATATGGAGAATGAAGTTGATATGGGAGGTTCTACTACGGATCATAGCGTGACGCTTTCCGGCCTGGATGCAGCTGAATTTTATTATGTTCAGGCCTTTTCCAATAATGGGAACACAACCATTTACTCAACCGAAAAACTGGTCAGTACAGCTTCCAACTCATCTGGAGATATTTTGGTTTATTTCAACCATGATGTCGATGGTACTTTTTCTAATGGGCACCATCCTTATGGAACCACCCCTGCAGAACTGGACGCTGCCATTATCACCAGAATTAACCAGGCCACAACTTCAATAGATGTTTCTGTTTACAATAACAACAGACCATCTCTTACACAGGCTTTGATCGATGCCTATAACAATGGTATCCAGGTCCGTTATGTTTCTGATTCAGAAACGGCCAACCTTGGTTTGCAAAACCCGACTCCGCCGTTTCAGGTTGTTAAGGGAAATACGGAAGGCCTTATGCACAACAAATTCTTTGTAATCGATGCGGATGATGCTGACCGGGCATGGGTTATCATGGGATCTACCAATATGACCCCGAATAATCTGGCAGATGACTTTAACAATATGGTTTTTATCCAGGATCAGGCATTGGCCAAGGCGTATACAGTAGAATTTGAAGAAATGTGGGGATCAGACGGCCCAAGCCCTGGAATTTTCAACGTAAAATTTGGTGCTGACAAATCGAATAACACACCTCACCTTTTTAATATAAACGGAGTGATGGTGGAATCCTATTTTTCACCAACGGACAATACAACTGTTGGTATCGTCAATGCTATTAATACATCTGATGATGACCTTCAATTTGCATTGTTGACTTTTACCAATAATGAGCTTGGAAATGCTGTTTTAACAGCTCACAATGATGGTGTAGATGTGCGTGGTATTTTTGACAATACAAGTGATCAGGGAACAGAATTTGATTATTTATTGACAAATGGTGTAGC
>QQUB01000799.1 GCA_008501835.1 Bacteroidota bacterium | reverse complement strand
ATTTAAATACTTTTCTATCAAAATTGAAGTAAATTATCAATGTAAAAATGAATCCTGAATTTTACTTCCTTCTCAAAAGAAGCCAAGGGAAAACCATATAACTTCTGGAAGAAAAAATATTAAAAAAATGGCTTATGGCCAAACTTTCTTTCTCTTTTTTGTCGGGCATTATTTGATAAAAAACGTTCATTTAGAAATGAACTATGGCAATAATCATCGTGGGAGGAAAGCAGCTTTGGGGGGGAATATGGGAAGTCAGGTTTACCCTATGGGTTTAATAGAATTAATTTAAACAACATTATACATATTAATACGCAGAAAATTTCCAATAGGTACAAAAAAATGGAATATTTGACATTTTTTTTACTTAAATGCCTGTTTTTTCTGTTTTTTACCAGTAAATTTTAAAATAAAGTTTTGTTGTTATTCAATAATAAACTTTTGGGTGATTTGTCTTTCTTTCAAATTGACAACGCAATAATAAATGCCGCTGGGAAGAGAAGCTATGTTTAAGCTAAATTGATTTAATCCAGAATTCAAATGACCTGTATGGACCATAACCTTTCGTCCATCAATTGAAAAAATTCCCAGGTCAAAATCCCCGGGGTTTTCGACCGAAACAGAACAATTAATGACCTCATCAGCGGGCGTTGGAAATACCTTAAAGTTTACAAGGTTCTGTTCATCGTTAATGCTCGAGGGATCCCCGGCATTAACAACCGTACCTTTTCCGGGAGCAAAGGTACAAACCGAACTTTCTTCTGATGTCACGCAGGCTTCCGTATGAAAATTGAACATATCCATAATTTCAACATCATCGACATACCAGCCAATACCTTCCTCGACATCACCTTCTTCTTCCGCATCCGAGCCAAAACGGAATCGTACCAGGATATACTCTCCTGCAAACGGTGAAAGATCCACGTAACTGTCAACATAGCCATCGCTGTTCCCCCAAAAAGCTCCTTGCCCTGCGTTTGAGAAAGTTAAAAAGTCAATATCTCCACGGTACTCCTTCCGAAAAAACAGATCAGTAACATCTTCCCAGGAATCACCTCCATCTACAGAAATATCTACAAATCCTCCGTCCTTGCCCGGTTCGGTGTCGTATTTATGGGAAAACCTTAATACCGGTTGATCACCATGCACCAGAAACGGATCAAAAAAATAAAGCTCCTGGTCGTTCCTCTCTTCAGTATCTGGCACAAACCAGGAATAACTTCCGGAATGGGGATCCCCGGAAGAAATATCCCAAATGGCAATACCGGTAAGGTTGTTAATGTCCCAAAGGTTATCCCCGTTTTCCATCCCGTCAAAAAACTGGCTTTCTGAATAAAGCGTTGTGAGCGTGGAGAGCCGGTATGATATTGTGGTAGATTGACCGGCAGGCATATCTCCCAGATCGAAAATCAGCATATTCCCGTTGAGCTCAGGAACAGAACCACTCGCTGAACCATTGATGTATTCCGCTCCGTCGGGAATTTCATCTGTTAGTACAACTCCTGAGGCAATAGTTTCTTTATGGTTGGTAACCTCAAGAGTTACGGTAATCTCTTCTCCGGAGGTAATCACCGGGGTTACCTGCTTGGTAAGTTTTAATTCTTTTACACACTCAGGCAATGTTTCAAACCCCGGAAAGCCGTCATGGCGGTCAAAGGATGATCCCTGGTCGGCGTTAAAACCAAGTCCTCTCCTGGCAAATACTTCCCAGATAAGACAGGCGTTGTTGCCATCAAAAAGGATTTCATCCGCTGCAAGAATGGCATCCCGTCCATCAATGAATCCGGGGCTGCAGGCTTGTAGTTTCATCCCGTCCATCACGAGCTGGATGGCCATATTGTTGCCTCCTGTTCCGGTAAGCTGATTTTCATCAAATCCATAAACATCAACCATAGCCCAGTACATATCCCACAGAACAGCAGTCCATACTTCACCAAGCTGGTGAGGTATTTCAGTGCCAATAATGTCATCGTAAGACTGATCATTGATGTTGAGATCCGTGGAATAAGGTACCCGTCTCAGACCACTGCCATTAACTCCACTTTTATTGACATAGTTTCCAATTCCTCTCGGCAGGCTTCCTGTATCACCAGGTTTAACCGTTGTGATCAAGGTGAAGAAATCGCTCCATCCTTCACCCATCTGCTCATCATTAAAAAGGCAGGCTTCCTGTGAGGGACCACCTGTTAAGCGGTTGGAAATTCCATGCGCATATTCGTGGATGATGACTCCGTTATCAAAGTTGCCATCAATGGTGTTGGGTGTACCGTCATCCTGGACGCCAATGGAAACGGTAATACCTTCATCAATCATTTGTTTGAAAATCTGACAGGCCGATTGTTCCACCATAATGGTAGGAATGGTAGGCTCTTCATTGCCAAAACTTCCGCCCATTGTTGTGGTGCCTTGTTGGTAGTTGCATATAATCACTGCAATGGCTCCGGCTGCTTCTGCATTGAGTGTTTTACGTTCAAAGACACAATCACCTCTGTCGATCAGGGCGATTTTACCGTTGATCTCTTCGGGGTTTATAAGCGTCTGGCAACCGAGTGTTGGGAGATCACTGCCGTCAAAGGCTTCCACCAGTTGACCGATTATGGGTTCCGTGCTTACAGGCGGGCCGTAAATAGCATGTCCGGTATTGTATAGTCCTGAGATGCTTTCAGGGCTGGAAACACTTAGTAATTGCCCTCCCGGAGAATTCCACAAATACATTTGCATTCTTCCGGGCGCTCCATCCGATGGTGTGGAAAAATTGGAATTATTGGTGTCGTTCCCGTCCTGACCTTCCGCATTAACCTGATCACTTCCAAAGCCTTCCCCGGAATAGTTCATGGTCTGGAAATTACCTGCGGCTTCATCAAAACCATAATGGAAGGAGAAATCGTGTGCATAATTCACAGCATAAAACAATTGAGTAATAGCGGCTTCCTGATTTTCTTCCGGATCGAGTAAAGGATCAAAAGGAAAGTCAAAATTCAGGTCAGCGCCACCGTTGGGTTCGTCACCAATGGAGGCGTCGTTTTCTTCTTCATCCAGATAAGCATGGGCATTGTTACCGCGGGTAATATTATAATCTGCTGACCCGTCACCATCGATGTCGTGCCAGCCATAAGGAGAGGCTTGGGCATCAGCTGGTTCAGTCAGTAATTCACGTTCTCCGTGGATGGGGCTTTCAATGGGGAGAGGGAATACATGGTAGGCTTCCCCGGTTAGGTTAATATTGTTTTGGAGAACTTTCGAAAAACTTGCAGTATCATATGAATTACAATGGGCGTTATGATCGTGATCGCCAGAGTTTGAAAAATGACAATAAATAGTGAGATTGTATTGCCCGATGATCTCTCCTGTTACAGCATCAACATGCATATTCCACATATCAGCTGAGATTTTATTATCAATCATGAGTTGCCAAATCAGCCTTGCGGCATCCTCCAATGGCGAATATTCAAATTTTAATTTGACAGAGATGTCACTATTGGAAATATCGCCCCCTTCGAAAATAAAAATTCCCGGTTTTTTGTTCTTCAACCTTAATGTTGTGTTTCCCTCTATTCCCAGAAAGGAGGTTGAGAAATAAATAGCTTCCAGCGGAGTAATAACCGGTTGAGCGGAGTTGACTTTAGAAGCCAGGTTTGGGATAAATCCATTTGTTGAGAAGACGACTTCATTGTTTTTGATGTGGATACCAGCTATGGCATTATGGACCGGAATGCCAAAATGGGTTTGGTTAAGGTAAACATGTTCTACCTCGCTATGCTTTGAAAAATATTGATCGTTGAGGTGCATGAATTGCAGGTCTTCAACAGTTAACTGCCATTGTTCCCTGTTCGTTTCCAGGTGCCTTCGGGCTATTTCTTGTGAGCTCAGGGATTGGCTCATGGTAATGAAGGGGAAAAGGCATGCGATTAGCAGGAAGTAATAATAATATGCTTTGAATTTCAACATAGGACAAAGGGTCTGTTTTATCAGTTCTAAAAGAAGGCCAAATGTATAAAAATAGGGAAGGGAATTAGGTTAGGGAAGGTCAAATTTATCATTTCTTTCTGATATATAAGGGGATTGGAAACATAAGTAGCTTAAAATCAGCGCAATTGGGGTGTTTTAATTTTTTGTTTTAAAATATTTGAAATTAAAACAAAAATGTTTATATTTGTATTGCAACAAGAATTTAAACTTATGAAACTTCAGGTTTTAACCAGTAAAAAAGGCACCAAAGTTGTAACGGCAAGTAACCTGCATGCGGTGCTTCAATTGCCCAATCACCATTTTGCCATCAATGTAAAAAAATGGCTCAATGATGTATATGAGTTTCGCGACGGTATTCGAAAGCCGGAAAATTTGCGTGATTTTGCCAGGCGTAAGATCAAGAACAACCC
>QQUB01000446.1 GCA_008501835.1 Bacteroidota bacterium | reverse complement strand
CCTTTTTTACACCAAGGGACACCAGCATTCCTGCCACCTTTTCCACTTCTGCCAATAGTTCCTTATAAGTATACTTACGCAGGCTATCCGTAACCGGTGAATCATAGATCAGGGCTGTCTGATCTCCACGCCCGTTTTCAACATGGTAATCCAGGGCCAGGTAAGCGGTATTCATTTTCCCGCCTTTATACCATCGGTAAAGGTCCTCCTCATCTTTGGATAAGATCTCTTTTGGAAATTCAAACCATTCCATTGCTTCTGCCTGCTCTTTCCAAAATTTTTCGGGATTATTGATGCTGCTCTGATAAAATTCCTGGTAAGTCATGATAATTTGATTTTTGAGCACGTTTAAAAATTACTCTGAGATTTTCACAACTCTTCAATTATAATTCCAACTTGATGGGATAAATGGATAAAATGGATGAAAGGATGGTTGGTTTCATTTATCCATTTTTCCAACTATCCAATTTTCCTTCTGCGTTTACTATACTGTTGGAATAGATAGTTGATTTTCAGTTAATAAAATAAAAACATGCTGTTTAGTATAACTTGGTTTTATTGAATAAAAATGCCATAAAAAAGGAGAGACAAGTTGTCTTTGAAAACTCCTTTTATTCGACAATATCAATCTTGTTCTAACGGCCTTTAATCCGTTATTTCATTATAGGAAACGCTGGAAAAAAAACGAATGTAACTTAATTGTTACAAGAAGAAAGGATGGGTGACCCTTGATTTGCTCAAAAACCACCCTTCCTTATTGGAAACTAAAACTTATTAGGCTTTAGCACCTTTTTTCACTGCCTCTACCACTTCCGGGTTAAGGAGTGTTGAAATATCTCCAAGGTTAGAAGCGTCACCAGAAGCAACCTTCCTCAAAATTCTACGCATGATCTTTCCTGAACGAGTCTTAGGCAACCCTGGTACCACCTGCACCTGATCCGGCTTGGCGATAGGCCCAATCTCTTTGGTAACAACTGCTCTGATCTCTTTGATGAACTGATCTTCATCAACGATATCATCAGAAGGAATGATATATGCATAAATACCCTGTCCTTTAATTTCGTGTGGGAATCCTACCACGGCACTTTCCACAACCTGTGGGTGCTCATTGATCGCATTCTCAACCTCTGCAGTACCCATACGGTGACCGGATACATTGATCACGTCATCCACACGTCCGATGATTCTCAGACGACCGTCCTTATCACGACGGGCTCCGTCACCGGTGAAATACATGTCCTGGAAAGTTGAGAAGTACACCTGACGGCAACGCTCATGATCTCCATAAGTAGTACGGATGATACTAGGCCAAGGGAACTTCATGCAAAGCAAACCTTCAACATCATTACCTGTAAGCTCATTTCCATCAGGATCTACCAGAATTGGCTGAACACCAGGCAGTGGATAAGAAGCATAACAAGGCTTCGTATCAGTGATTCCAGGAAGAGGAGAAATCAGGATACCACCTGTTTCTGTCTGCCACCATGTATCAGCGATTGGGCAATTTCCTTTACCAACCTTTTCATTATACCAGTTCCAGGCTTCTTCATTGATCGGCTCACCAACTGAACCCAGAACTCTAAGGCTGCTCAAATCATATTTCTCAACAAATTCATCTCCATATGCCATCAAAGCACGGATAGCTGTTGGTGCAGTATAGAATTGATTTACTTTGTGTTTTTCACAAACCTGCCAGAAACGTCCGGCATCAGGGTAAGTAGGAACACCTTCGAACATCATAGTGGTAGCACCGGCAAGCAGAGGCCCGTAAATGATGTAAGAGTGACCAGTGATCCAGCCGATATCGGCAGTACACCAGTAGATGTCATCTTCCTGGTACTGGAAAACATTTTTGAAAGAAAAGGCAGTATATACCATATAACCTCCAACGGTGTGTACAACTCCTTTTGGTTTACCGGTAGAACCGGAAGTATAAAGAATGAACAAGGTGTCCTCGCTATCCATTTGTTCAGCAGGGCAATCAGTTGATTGTCCGTCTACCTCATCATGCCACCATTTGTCAACGTCATTCCAGGCTACGTCTTCACCTGTGTTTTTGTGAACGAGTACTGTTTCGATACTTTCACATCCCATTGCCAGTGCATCATCAACTACTTTTTTCACTGGAATGTTCTTCGCACCACGGTGATTGTAATCAGAGCAAATCACCATTTTACAGGTAGCATCCTTGATTCTGTCAGCCAAAGCTGTTGCAGAGAAACCTGCAAAGACTACGGAGTGGATGGCACCAATTCTTGCACATGCTAATACACCAATGGCCAATTCAGGAACCATAGGCATGTAGAAACATACTCTGTCCCCTTTGCCAATTCCGTTTGCTTTAAGGGCGTTGGCAGCCTTACAAACTTCTGCGTGAAGTTCTTTGTAAGTATATGTTTTCGAAGGAGCATTTGGGTCATTAGGTTCCCAGAGGATGGCAACCTTGTCACCACGGGTTTCGAGATGGCGGTCCAAAGCATTTTCAGTGATATTGGTCTTACCTCCAACAAACCAGTTTATGTCCGGTTCTCTGAAATTCCAATCCAGGACTTTGTCCCATTTCTTACTCCAGTTAAATGTTTCGGCCTGCTCGGCCCAGAATCCCTCTGGGTCGTCAACACTGCGTTGATATACCGATTTATACTCATCAAGTGATTTAATCTGTAAAGGCATATTACTACGTTTTATTTCAAATTAATAAGTTTATATTCATTTCATTTATGTTCAAAAATCTCATTGACGGTGCGGACCAGATCATCATTATCAAATGGTTTGGTCACATACACCTCTCCCCCACTGCCATAGCCTTTCAGCTTATCCTCTGCAGTGCCTTTGGCGGTAAGGAAAATAATACTGAGATCGTTGGATTCTTCAGAAGTCCTAATCTTCATGGCCACCTCAAACCCGTCCATTCCTGGCATCATTACATCCAGAATTACAAGGTCAGGCTTATAATCAGGGAGCAGTTGCAATGCCTCTTCTCCACTGGATGCCCTGGCCACCTGATAGCCTTGTTGGCTCATCAGAAAATCGAGTGCAAGCAGGATGTTCGGCTCGTCATCAACGAGCAGAATCTTGAATGAATGTTTTTGGTTAGTCATGATTGTCTTTCACATTTGGAGCTCATCCAAAACCGGGATAAAAGTACGACTAAAAATAGCAAGAAAAAGCAACAAAAATCACCTTTTTGACGTGAAAATGTCACCATTTTACCCCCTTGGAAGACGGACAATAAAAATCGATCCCTTTCCTATTTCACTCTCCACTTTTATTTCTCCGCCATGAGCTTCAACAATTTGTTTACAAATAAATAATCCCAGACCTGTACCACGTGGTTTTTTAAGCCCCGGAGTCTTGATCTGCATGAATTTTTCAAATACCTTTTCCTGATCCTGCCTGGAAATACCGTGCCCATTATCTTCTACTCTTACCATGGCCCAATCCGTCTCTTTTTCCAATTTCAACAAGACTTTTCCTGAATCAGGGTCACAAAATTTGATGGCATTTGACAATAAGTTTATGATCAACTGGGTCAGTTTATCCCTGTCTCCGGAAACAATAATGGGCTCCTCACATTTTTCAAAACTGGATTCATAATTTTTCTGTTTCATCAATTGCTTAACTCCTCTGAAAGCCTGCTCGGCTACATCACATAAATCCACTTCTTCAAATTGCCAGCCGTCTGAACCGGCCTGTACTTTCTCAAGGTCAAGTACCTCACTTACCAGCCTCGAAATCCTTTCACTTTCATCTACTATGATCTCGAGGAATTCTTCTTTTTTGGCTTTTGGCAAATCGGGATTGTCATGCAGTATTTTCCCCATCGCTTTAATGGAGGTAATCGGTGTCCTCAACTCATGGGTGACGGTAGAAATAAACTCTGCTTTTAGCTTATCCAGTTCTTTCAACTGTTCGTTAGCCAGTTGTAACTGATGGGTTGTGTTCTCAAGTTCCGTCTTTTTCTGTTCCAGCTCCCGGCTATACTGGATTATTTCCTGCGTCTGGTCCAGCACTTTCAACATTTCCTCCAGTCCTATCGGTTCTTCCCTGATTATGGAAGAAACAATTAATTTAGCGGAAGCAGCACCGATGGATCCTGCAATATGTTTTTCCGTATAATTGACCAGTTCACTATCTGCTTCTTTGAGTTTTTTTAGATTGATGGAGTGTTTTACCTCATATTTCTTCATTAAACTCCTGGTTCTTTTTTCACCAAGAAAGCGCTGAAGCAGAGAAACCAGATCAGACACTCTTGCTTTTCTTTTAAATACCTCATAATCTCCTCCACCTTTCACATATTTGTAATGATCTACAAAGTAATCAGCCTGTGTAATTTCCAAAGGATCTTGTCGGGTATTCAGGGAAACCACCACAAAAACAG
>QQUB01000698.1 GCA_008501835.1 Bacteroidota bacterium | reverse complement strand
ACCAGTTCGCCGATGTTGATATTATCCGTCATAAATTAGATAGATGATAAATTTTTGTTACCTGAAGTTCTAAAAATGAATTTCCTTAACCGTCAACCGTCAACCGTCAACCGTCAACCGTCAACCGTCTAATCGATCTCCTCAAAATCAATATACTCATCGTCTTCCTTATTAATTTTCTTTTGATCGTCTCCTTTGCCGAGATTATCTCTTTCTTCTTCCTTTCCCGGAGGCAGGGCGATGAATTTTTTATAAATGAAGTATCCCAGCAAAATAACAATGGCCCATTTTAGCAGCATAGCCTGATTTTTTATAATAATATTAGAACTGCAAAATTAAGGATTTCGGGATCGAAATGGGCACAGGTAGGCTTTTTTTGATCCCGGGTTTGTTAAAGTCCGTCGATTTTACCGCTTAAAAAGGTTCAGAACGTTGGAGTTTTTGATGCAGTGTGTCTTGTCTGATTACTGTCATAACACTATGCAGGCCAAAGGTTTTGTATTCAAAAACCTATTGTCGATTGGTATTATTTTTTACTTTTGCAAATCCTCCGCCCTCTTGGGGCTGAGTCTATTAACTAGCAAACCTGATAAATGAATTCATCTAACAGACTCCATAAAATTATTGGCTGGGTCGTTTTTGCGATCGCCATGACCGTTTATTTTCTTTCGGCTGAACGTACCGGCAGCCTTTGGGATTGCGGGGAATTTATCCTCGGAGCCTATAAGCTCGAAGTAGTTCACCCACCGGGAGCACCTTTGTTTATGCTGATCGGTAGATTGTTTACCTGGGTAGCTACCGTTTTTTCTGACAACCCTGAAAATATTGCCTTTTCCATCAACCTGATGTCTGGTTTGAGCACGGCGTTTGCAGCCATGTTCATCAGCAGGGTGACAGCCATGTTTGGACAACTTGCCCTTGTTGGTAGAAAAGGAGAACTCGACGAGGCTCAGAACGTTGCTACGGCTGCTGCAGCACTGATTGCAGGTTTATCAACGGCTTTTGCCACTTCAATTTGGTTCTCTGCAGTGGAAGGAGAGGTTTATGCTATGTCAACCTTCTTTACCACCTTTACCCTGTGGTGCATGATGAAATGGTACACCTTACCGGATGAGCTTCAGACAGACCGTTGGCTGGTGTTGACGATTTTTGTTGCAGGATTATCGATAGGGGTTCACTTGCTGAGTTTGCTGACCTTCCCGGCTTTGGCACTTTTGTATTATTTTAAAAAATACAATAACCATAATTTAAAGGGAATGCTGGCAGCCGTTGGTGTGGGAGCGCTGGCTATAGTTTTTATTCAAAAAATCATCATTGCCGGACTGCCTTTCCTTTGGAAATATATGGAACTCTTTACGGTGAATGGTTTGGGACTAGGGTTCAATTCCGGTCTCGTGCCAACCGTTTTGATCATGGGAGGAATTACAGCCGGAGGACTATACCTGGCACATAAAAACGCCAACCAGTTATTGCAATTGGTAATGGTCAGTTCCATTTTGGTAGTTACCGCATATTCTACCGTTGGAGTTATTGTGGTAAGGGCCAATGCTGAAACGCCGATTAATATGAATGCTCCTTCGGATGCCATGCGATTATTGCCTTACCTGAATCGTGAGCAATATGGTGAACGTTCCTTGTTGAGAGGACCACAATTCACAGCTAAGCCTACCGGAACAGATATTGAAGATCGCCACGGTAGAGAAGGGGATCGTTACGAATATACTGACTATAAAATCTCTCTGGAGTATTCCAATAGAGACAAAGTACTCTTCCCGCGTATGTGGGATAATTCAGGACAAAGACCTAATCTGTACAAACAATGGATGGGGCTCGATCCTGAAAAACCTCTGCCTTCCGGCAGACCAAACTTTGTAGACAATGTAAGCTTCTTCTCCCGGTACCAGATCGGTTGGATGTACTGGAGATATTTCATGTGGAATTTCTCCGGACGTCAAAATGGTGAGCAAGGCTATTATCCCTGGGATAAATCTGCCGGTCATTGGATTACAGGAATCAAATTTATCGACGGACTACGACTGGGTAACCAAAGTGAATTGCCCGAGGCAATGGAAAATGATAAAGGAAGGAATACTTATTTTGCCTTGCCATTCATATTTGGCTTAATTGGATTATTCTTCCATTTTGCCAGAAGGCGAAATGACGCCATCGCGGTTATGATGTTGTTCCTGATCACAGGTGTCGGAATTATCGTTTACTCTAACCAGCCACCTAATGAGCCGAGGGAACGAGACTATGTACTTGCCGGGTCCATATTTACTTATTGTATTTGGATCGGGTTGGGAGCATTGTCGATTTTCGAACTTCTGAGAGAAAGACTTAAAAATAAAGGTATTATGCCTGCTGTTGTGGCAGGGGTGCTCGTACTTACAGCACCTTTATTGATGGCCACCCAAAACTGGGATGACCACTCCCGAAAAGAACATTCCGGTGCCAGGGATTATGCTAGTAACTTCCTCAATTCCTGCGAACCCAATGCCATTATTTTCACTTATGGTGATAACGATACTTATCCGCTCTGGTATGCTCAGGAAGTGGAGGGTATCCGGACAGATGTGCGGGTAGTTAACCTGAGCCTTATCGCAGTGGATTGGTACATTGATTTATTGAGAAGGAAAGTGAACGACTCTCCTCCGATCAAGATGACTATTCCTAGAGAGAAACTAAAGGGTAAGAAACGAAACCAGGTATTCTATTACAACCCTGAGCAAAAAGAGGACCGTCCTCTTCCCGCGAAGGCTGTTCTGAAATTTATTGGTGAAGATAACCCTCTTCCTCTACAGGGAGGTCGAACCATCGATAGTTATTACCCAAGTAAAAAATGGTACATCCCGGTTGATGCTGAGGCAGCCCTGGCCAGTGGTGCCATCACTCAGGGGGATACCAATGTGATGAGAAATATTCCGATCCAGCTGAATGGTAATCAGTTGATCAAGGATGAAATCGCTATTCTGGATATCATTGCCTCTAACCTTTGGGAGCGCCCTGTTTACTTTGCGGTAACTTGTCAGCGGAGTAAGCTCTTTGGATTGGAAGACTTTATGCAACTGGAAGGACTTGGTTTGCGCATTGTACCATTCAGAAACCAAAGCGATCTGAGTAATTACGGTATTGTAGGTAGTGGTCGAGTAGATACGGATAAAGTATTTGAAAATGTGATGAACAAATTCCGTTGGGGTAATTTTGACAAGGAAGAACTCTTTGTCGATCGCAGTTACCAGCCAAGTGTTCAAACCATGCAACTCGCTATCCGTAGAGCAGCTTACCAGTTGTTGAGAGAAAGCGATAAGGAGAGAGCTGTGCAATTAACAGATAAATACTTTGAGGCTTTCCCGAATATGAATTTCGAGTTCGACTACAGAACCTGGGCGATGATCGGAGTGTATCTGCAGTCAGACGCTTATGATAAGGCCAAACCACATTTGAGGCAGCTGGCAGAGAATACGACGGATAACCTTAATTATTATCTGTCTCTGAATGAGAGGATCATTGAGTCCAGTTACCGTGCGGAAGCTTCTCTTTCCTATAGTACGCTGGAAAGTATTCTGAGAGAAGTACAACGCCAGGGTGACGAAGAATTCCTAGCTGAATTAGAAGAGCTTTTTGCTCCGTTTTTGGTTGAAGAAGGGCTGCAGGATTAGCAGTTAGCTGACTAACTGGCCTTGAACCAACCGATTACTTAAAAATTATTTATAATTTTAACGCCGACCAGTGCCAATATTGGTCGGCGTTTTTCATTTTCCGATTTGACATAAATTAATTTCGATACGATGAGAAGATTTATTTTGTTTTTGATTTTTGCTTTCTCCTTTGTTCTCGTACAAGCTCAACAACCTGCTGTTACCAAGCAGGAAGCGATGGAAGAGAGGACAGGAAAAGTTTCCAAATTGGCCAGGCTTGCCTCTACCATCACAGTAGATGAATTGACCAGACATCTCACCATTCTTTCTTCAGATGATTTTGCAGGACGAGAAACGGGAACCGAAGGAGAGGAAAAAGCCAGGAATTATATCGCTGGTATGTTCGAATCCTACGGATTGCCGGCGGCAGGAGAGCAAAATTCCTATTTCCTGGGATTCTCCTATATCGCTGAAAACTGGGAAGACATTAATTTGGCTGTGAATGGAGAAAATTTCCGTCACCTTGGAGAATATTTCTCTGTTCCTTCCAAGAATAGTGATTTGGCCGTTGCGGTCAATGAAATCACTTTTCTGGGATATGGTATCGATTCAGAACAGTACAGTGATTATAAGGGAAAGGATGTAAATGGCAAGGTCTTGCTTATCCTGGATGGTGAACCTGTGAAAGGCGGTAATTCTCTGATCACTGGAAACGCTACACCTTCAGATTGGACAACCAATATGGA
>QQUB01000291.1 GCA_008501835.1 Bacteroidota bacterium | reverse complement strand
CAAAGAAACTACAGATTTACCTTCAGGTTGGAAGCCGTATCATGAGGAAGGGCAAATAAAAGTTGACATTAAGGCTGATAAACTGAATTATGCTCAAAGAGAAAAAGTCTCATTGACCATAGACGCCCCCACAAGCAGCCTGGTGGTATCCGTCAGAAAAAAAGGAACCGCTCATTCCAACAGGGATTTAGAGCAATTCCTGACCAGCAATTCCTGGTTGAACAATAGTTATTCCACATTACCCGGCTCAGGACATTTGGCTTTCGATAAAAGCATAGATAAAAATGCTGAAGTAATTAATTGGATGCCTGAAAGCCGTGGAGTTACCCTTTCAGGAGTTGTGAAAAACAAAACGAATAATAGCCCGGTTTCCGAGATTTATTGCATTACTTCGGTAATTGGCGAGGAGCCTCAGTTGCATATGGCCAAAACTTTTGAGGATGGGAGTTTTATCTTTCCGTTTCATGAACTTAAGGGAGACAGGGATATTTTTGTGGCTATCCGTGGAAATGACAACCGAGATCTGGATATTCTTTTAAATAAAGATTTTTCAGCCGATTTTACGGAAATGCAACCATTGGTTTTTGAGTTTGATTCTTCAAGGCATCATCTTTTTGAGGCATTATATGTCAGCAACCAACTGAACCGGGTATTTGTGTCGTCTTTGAAAACGGAAGCCTATCCAGGGATGATGAATCCGCTTCCTGACTTTAATATTGGGTCTCCTGATATTACCGTGACGTTAAAGGACTTCATTGAAATTCCCACCTTGCCTGAAATTTTCCGGGAGTTGATCCCGACGGTTTCGGTCCGGGGTAAGATAGGCAACCGCAGATTGAATATTTTTAACAAGGAAGCATTCAAGGATCTTTCAGATCCTCTTGTACTGCTGGATAATGTTCCGGTAAAAGATATTGACAAATTATTGCAGATCGATCCGGCGAAGCTATTGAAAATCGAAGTTTTTAATTCGGAATATCACCTTGGAGATTATCTTTTTGAAGGTATTGTTTCGATAAAGACCAATACAGAAGATTTCGCTGGATATAAATGGACGGATAATTCTGTTTTTCTCGAATTCAAGGGCGTTCGGGAAAAAGAAGTTTTTCAACATTCTGTTTACAAAAATGCAGATGACCTTCAAAGTAAAAAACCCGATTTCAGGACCGTACTTTTCTGGAATCCGGAAATAGAAATAAAGAAAGGTCCGGTTACCTTGTCATTTTTTACATCCGACCATTTATCGGAATATGAGGTAATCGTTCAGGGGTATACTGCAGATGGAAAACCTTGTTTGGGAAAAACGTCATTTATAGTAGCCAGGTAGAATTTTGATTTTAACCGAGAGCATTTAAATTCGTGGTTTAAACTCTTTGCGTAACTTTGCGCACCTCGGTGTTACCTGGAAGTATAGGTCTCGCTCGGAGAAATATTTAAAATCAGTTTTAGCAACTAAAGAAAAAACGAAATAAATGCGCACCATCAGAACTTTTATTATTGGCACCTTATTGGTTTTGGGAATTAATACAGCTGCAACGGCCCAGGAGGTAGTTTTCCCTTTGGAAACCGGTTCCTGGGAATTTATGCTGCTGGCATATGACACATCTTCCAATTCTTACAGCACAGCCTGTTTTAGTTACACAGCGACAGGAGACACCACCTTTAATTCCAAAGATTATATTACGATCTGGAATGAATACCTCCAGCAGCCCGGGTATTTTCGTCAGGAAGAGCAACAGGTTTTTTACGTTCCTGATCCATCCTTTTATTCCTGGAATGAAGGAGCCAATGAATATGTGGTTTATGATTTTTCTCTGGAAGAGCAGGATCTTGTATGGCTGTACAGCTTTACGGAAAGTGAAGTGGACTCTGCCGAAGTTGCCGTTGTAGCAGTAGATTCAATGGCACTGGATACGGTTGAAATGCGGAAGAAGATCGGTTTTGGAACGCTTGCACAGGGTCTGCCTTATGCCGGATGCAGCCTTACCTGGGTGGAAGGGATAGGACAGATAAACTATTTGCCATTTTATTTTTGGCCTAGCGAGAATATGTGTGTCACCAGTGATTACCAGACCTTGTTTGATTGCCTTTCTGTAGCAGGTGAAACCGTTTACGGTTCCTGTACCTGTATTGGGTTTACAGATACGGAGGAGATCGTTAGCGGGACCTTGAGTGTTTCACCAAATCCAACCAGTGGTCAATTCATGCTGGAAAACCTTGAAGGTACTGATTTTGAGATTGTAGTTTTTGATAAACTGGGATCAGTAGTGCTTCGTACCCGTGAAACTGAAATCGACCTGTCAGCACATCCTGCTGGAATATATTATGTAGCTGCCATGGGGGTAGGGTACAGGTATACTGCCAAGGTTGTTAAGTATTAATTTAAATTCAGGTACTATGAAAAAGATTTTCACGATCCTGGTCATTGTGTTAATGGCCTCCGGGCTGTATGCTCAAAATTATAGTGGCAAGCAAAAAGATATCGATATCATACTCAAAAACACTAAATCATTTTCCGCGTATTATATGGCTGGGGATTATGAAAAACTATCCGGATGTTATACGGAAGACGGTAAGATTTTCCCTGGAGGGCAGGATATCATTGAGGGCGATGAAAAGGCCGGGAATTATTTTAGGGTTCCGGAAGGTTATAAGGTGTTGAAACATAAGGTTACGCCTCAGGAGATCAGCGTCGTTAAGAAAACGGCTTATGATTACGGTTATTACGAAGGCGAAACGCAAAGGCCTGATGGTACAATTTCTACATGGAAAGGTAAATATGTGATCGTCTGGAAAAAAGTGAACGGGGACTGGAAAATTTACCTGGATATCTGGAACCGGGTCGACGATTAACATGAGTTTTATGAAGGTAGCCGTTACAGGGGCAACAGGACACATTGGTTTGAATATTATTAATGCCCTGCATCAAAAAGGGTTTGATGTGTTGGCCAATAACCGGGATGCGAACAAACTTGCCACCATGCAATTGCCGGAAATAGAGTGGGTTCATGGCAATGTGCTCGATCCTGTTTTTCTCGAGAAAGCCTTTAAGGATGTGGATGTGGTTGTGAATCTTGCGGCCCAAATTTCGATTGACGGAGACCCAAAAGGTGACGTTATGAGGATCAATATCCAGGGGCCGGCTAACGTGGCTGAAGCTTGTTTGAAAAACAAGGTTAAACGACTCATCCATTTCAGCTCTATTCATGCCTATAAATACACAGCGACTGATCCGGTTGTCAATGAGCAATCCGACAGGGCTGACGAGACTTGTTTTAAATACGATCAATCAAAGATCGGTGGAGAAAGAGCCGTTTTTAAAGCTGTTGAGCAAGGATTGGAGGTCGTCACCCTGAACCCCACTGCAGTGTTGGGGCCTTTCAATTATTGGAGCTCATTTACCGGTCAGATGCTTAAAGATCTGTATCTTGGTCGGATTCCGGCGTTGACACGTTCCGCTTTTGATTGGGTAGATGCAAGAGACCTTGCAGAAGCTACTATCAGCGCTATTACAAAAGGCAGATCCGGAGAAAATTATATCCTTTCCGGAGAGGGGGTAGATTTGAGAACAATTGCCAGCTGGGTACATGAGTTTGGGGGCAAGAAACCACCCTTGGTGACGGTAGGTTATGGCTTGGCGGGATTTGGAATCCCTTTTTTGAGTTTATATAGTAAGTTGACGGGGACCCAACCTTTGTATACCAGGGAGTCATTGGAAGTCCTGAAGAATTACAATGGGAATATATCCAATGCCAAAGCCAGAAAGGAATTGGGGTTTAATCCAAGAGCTGTCAAACAAACCGTCAAAGACTCCATTGACTGGTACAAGAAACATGGGATGATTTGATACGCCGATTTGAACAAAGAATCTTTAAACATGATTGACCTGGAATCCTTGAATTATTACCTGATCATCTGGATCATTATTGGGGTGGTGTTATTTCCCCTTCAACTTAAAATAACGGCACCCTATGGAAGGCATACGACCAAGAAGTGGGGACCGGTGATGAGCAACCGTCTTGGGTGGGTGTTGATGGAAAGTATTTCCATTATTCTTTTCGGTGGGTTATTCCTGAGCGGAGATAATGTAAAAACGGGTCCCATGTGGTTGTTTTTTGGCCTATGGGTCGCGCATTACACCTACAGAAGTTTCATCTATCCTTACCGGACAAAAACCAAAGGTAAGGTCATTCCTGTCAGCATCGTCCTGATGGCCATTTTCTTTAATGTTATCAATGGGTTTTCCAACGGCTATTATCTGGGGACCCTTTCTGAACCTTACCCGGTCTCGTGGTTGTGGGATGTCAGGTTTATAGTTGGTATATTGGTTTTTGTGGCCGGCGCATACATTAATTTCAGTTCGGATAATATATTGCTTGCGCTG
>QQUB01000373.1 GCA_008501835.1 Bacteroidota bacterium | reverse complement strand
GTTCCGGGAACGTATACGGATGCACCGATTAAGGTTTCTCCGGATGTTTTATCTTTTAAAAAACCACTGATCGTATAACTCAATTCCTCAATGGGATCTTCTTCCTGAATATCAAAGCGGCGATTAAGGACCATTTGCCCTTCTATCCAGGTAAATTCGACAGGAATTTTAGTAGCCAATACTTCCATGGCTTCCTGCAAGGTTGCTCTTCTTGTATTAAAGGAAATCGTCTGATTGACATCAATGGCATGGGTGCTATAGGAAAAGTTTACACCGGTTTGGGAGGTGATCTCCTCCAAAACCTGCCCCACGGTAATGCTGGCTTCCCGGATGGTGATCTTTTTTTTCGGCATGTCGGCCTGAGCACCAGCCCAACCGATAAAGCCCAACAAAAAAACAAGGATCAAAAAGGCTCTCCGCATATTGATGAATTGAATGAGTCCGTGGTGAATTATCAGGTAACCTGCGTTCCTGGTTATAAGCAACTATCTCCTGTAAAGATAATCCTATCACCCTCTCTCCGAGTGGAAATTCCGTGAGTTTTTTCGATAATTTTCAGAATAGCTTCAAGTGATTTATTTTCAAAAGTCGTATTGATATAACATTTAGAAGTATCCCTGATATCCATTTCAATTTGAGAGTGGAACTTCCTGTTCAATGAGTGGATGACAATATCAAGCGGTTCATTTTCAAAAATAATGGTGTCCGTTTTCCAGGCCAGGAAGTTTTCATCCTCATTGGATTGCTTAAGCAGTTCTTCGGTAGTTTTATTATATGTGCCCGTCTCGCCGGCATTGAGGATTATACTGTTGCCTTTTGCGCTCACTTCAACAACACCAGACTCTACAATCACTTCGATTTTTGGCAATTCTTCTCTGGAATCCACATAAAATGATGTTCCCAGAACTTTAACCTCTACCTCATCTGTGGCAACAATAAAAGGTTTTTCAGGATCCCGTTCCACTTCAAAGAAGGCATCGCCTTTGAGTTGGACCCTCCTCTCCTCTTCATCAAAATCAGCTTTTACAGCTACCATAGCATATTGATTGAGGGAAACCTGACTGCCATCCGGCAATTCATTCACCACCACCTGATCTTCTGTTGAAATTACTGATCCCCCATTTGGTAAAAAGACCCAAAGAGCAACGGCTACCAGAGCAATGACCGCAGCTGCAATACCCATATACCTGCCAAAACCTCTGCGGGGCTGCATTTTTACGACCTTCCCATTAGAAAATAAAACCTCCTCCACGGAGTTCCACTCTTCATCCACATCAATTCCCAGGTGGTTTTCTTGAATACCGCTCATTAACCATGCCTGACGAATCTCATTGAAAGCAGCTTTGTTTCCGGCAGACTCCAATACCCAGGCTTCCAGCAATTTCACTTCTGAATCACTGGCTTCACCGCTGAGGTACTTCACAACGAGATCAAAATGTTCAATATGTTTTTGTTCGTCTGCCATTTTTTAAAATATTCAGCACAGCTGATATTCAGGCTGAGACTGAGGCTAAGGCTAAGGTTTTTCTTCAAAGCCGGACTTTAGCCATATTAGTTTAATTCTTTTTAAAGATCCTTAGACCATTTCCACTCCTCAGCCTTAGCCTTTGCCTCAGCCTTTCTTGGAATGTTTACCTGAAATTTTACTTCTTCAATTGTATTACACTTGAAAAATCTTTCACCCTATGTTTTTTATCAAAAAAAATAAATTAAAATCAAAAGGAAAATATAATCCTCCAATCGTTCCCTTAAAGTTTTCAATGCTCTGGACATATGTGCTTCCACTGTTTTCACAGAAACATCCAACTCTTCTGCTATATCCTTGTATTTCATGTTTTTATATCTGCTCATTTCAAATACCTGCCGACATTTAGACGGCAAGACCTGCAGAGCTTCTTCGATTCTACCCTTTAGTTCTTCCACCGCCATATGATCTTCCTCAAAACTGAACTCATAATCGTTGATCTCCACATCCAATACGTTACTCCTGTATTTTTTCTGATCACGGATGTAGTTCAAGCACCTGTTTCGAACAGAGGTGAACAAATAAGATCGTACCGACTTACCAGGGTCGATTTTATTTCTGTTCTCCCATAAATTGATAAATACTTTTTGAGTAATATCCCTGGCACTATCCTTATCGGGAACGTATTGGTGAGCAAAATTGCATAAATGCATAAAATGGGCCTTGAACAGCTGTTCAAAATCCTTTTGGGAAAAAGTATTATGTTGTTCCGGGTTATGCATTTGACAAGCGTAAAAATAAGGAAAGTTTAATAATTAAAACAGCCCTAAAATTCAACTTCATTGTCCCGGCTCACGCCTTCTACTTCCATGACAAGATCCTCTCCGTATACACCTGCCGGAGTTTGAGCACCAACGGTAAATTTGCCTGAAAGAACTCTTTGCACTGTGATCAAACTGGCTTTTGCAGTCAGTGTATAACCATTGGGCGTCATAAGAGTAGCCCGGTGGGATTTTCCGGCAGCATTTTTGACTTCTCCCCAAACAAAAGTTGCAGAGATTTCGCGTTCTTCATCAGAAGGGCCGGCAGGTCCTCTTTTCAGTCTGTTCAATGCTATCCTTTTTACAAAGGGCATTGACAATAACCAATTGAAATACTTTTGCCGTTTTACAAAATTATATTGAGCAGGCTTCATTCCCGTATAGGTAGTAATATTGGGAATATTTGTTGAATAATAGGCCGTTGAAACATCTCCCCAGGGGATAGAAACAAAAAACAATTTTTTGTCCTTGAATGGAATCCATCTGGTTTTATGCCCCGTAGGAACGACCTCGATTTTACCGTTTTTCCGATGGGCTGATCCCTTGTCGATATTAACCACTGCCGTAGAAGCAGTTCCTACTGACCAGCCAGCGGGCCCAATGCCCATGAAACCCAATTCCAGGAACTCTGCATCCGGTAATTGCTTTTTCAGATACAATGCAAGACAGTCGGTTGGTATCACATCAAATCCCACACCCGGCATCAACATCACACCGGCCTTTTTTGCTTTATCACTCAAATATTGAGCATATTCAAAGATCTCGATTTCCCCGGTGATATCCAGATAATGGGTTTTTGTTCTGAGGCATGCCTGCATCATGGGTTTTGCGGTGAACTTAAATGGTCCTGCACAATGCAAAACCACTTGAAAACCTTCCAAAGACTTATCAATTTCTTCCGGATTCTCCAGACTGAAAATTAGATAAGGAAATCCCAGTCTTTCCGCCAACGGTTTTATTTTCTCCAGATTTCTTCCGGCCAGAGTGGGGTTTAATCCAAGTTTAGCTGCCCATTCTGCAGTTAACCTTCCTGTGTATCCGCTTGCACCATAAATGATAAATGACATGATTTTAATTTTGGGTCAATTAGGAAAAGGCAAGATACGAAAATTAACTTCCGGTATAGGATTCTTATAGATAAGGGTATAAATTCTTAACCACGGGGAGCACCGAGAAGGCACAGACAAGTGTAGAATGATTGATCACTGAAAAGCGTAAAAACTCCTGAATTTACTGGAACAACTGGAACTACCTGAACAATTTAAACCCCTGAAACATTATACTTAACAGCTCATTAACAATTATTGAGTGCCTGTTAACAGGATAGAAAAAATCAATTACTAAATTTGCAACTGAAAATGATTGTTACCTTTGCAATCCATTTATTAAATCAAAAAACAATTCACAATGTTCAAGCAATTAAAATTCCCTTTTCTAGCTATCATGATGGTAGCTTTTTTGGCAAGCTGTCAACAAGGTAATCAGGATGTACGTGATGCTGCTCGTCAGGATATCGCAACTAACGCAGTTCAGCCTCAGCCCGCTACTCCTGCTCCTGCTCAACAACCAGCTGTTCCTGCAGGCCCAACCACTTCAATCGAATTTGCAGAAACTACTTTCGACTTCGGAACCATCGATGAAGGAGAAAAAGTTGCTCACACTTTCAAATTCACCAATACGGGAAGTGAGCCTTTGATTTTCAGCAATGCTAAGGGTAGCTGTGGATGTACAGTTCCTACTTGGCCAAGAGAGCCGATCCCGGTAGGTGGTACTGGTGAAGTTACTGTGGAGTTCAATTCTAAGAACAAAAAAGGAAAGCGTAACCAGAAAGTTACTCTGACTGGTAACACTAATCCTCCACAAACTTTCCTCTACCTCACAGGAAATGTAAATCCTGCTGAAGCACCTCAGGCTGGACAGCCTCAGGCTCAGTAATCAAGAACATTTTGTTCAAAAATATATTAACCGGATTTTGGCTGAAACCAAAATCCGGTTTTTTTATAATACAATGATTGTTAAACATTTGAACAATATTCTTAATTACAAAACAAACTTTTAAGTAATGATAAATTTTGGTCGCACAAATCAACTTAAAGGCTCACTCCATCAC
>QQUB01000878.1 GCA_008501835.1 Bacteroidota bacterium | reverse complement strand
GGGGGCTACGCTATCAAAAGTAATACGTGTGTTTATACTATCTTTCAAGGAATGGAAATCATGGAATTTTTCACTGATCTCCAAATAATTGAGTTGTAAAGCAGGAGGCTCCTGAGATAGAGCATAATTGTCCAGATCAAGCATCATCAGGCTTTTTCCGGTACCCCACCACATTCTGTTTTTCCGATCCAGACAAACACTATTGCCGTAAAAATCGAGCCCTTTTATACCATCTGCTTTTCCAAGGTTATAAATCCTTGCCTTGGAAAACCCGGAAGAAGATCCCTCCCCATGAACTGGCAATTCAACAATATTAAGGCCCTTATCTGTTCCTACCCAAAGCCTGCCCTTATCATCTTCATTGATCGACCAGACAATGTTATTACTCAGCCCCTGTTTTTCTGTGAAATAGGTAAAATTCTTACCGTCAAACATATTCAATCCTCCCCCAAAAGTACCAATCCACATACGTCCTGATCTATCTTCATAAATTGACCAAACATGATTATGACTTAATCCTTCCCGGTCGGTAATATGTGTAAAACCGGATCCATCATAAAGAATCAATCCACTATCGGAAGTACCTATCCAGATATTACCCTGACTATCTTTATGCAAGGTAGTAATGAGATCATTTGATAAGCCTTCCTGTTTTCCAAAGCGGGTCACAATCGCCCCATCAAAAACAACTATACCAGATTCGTAAGTGCTTACCCATATTTTGCCTTCATCGTCTTCTACTATTGAGGTAATGTCGAGGTTTGGCAAACCTTGCCTTTCCCCATAATTTTTAAAGCTTGTACCATCAAATACACTTAAGCCCTGCCCATAGGTTCCTATCCAGATATCGCCCTGCTTATCTTCATATTGAGTAAGTACAAAATCCATACTTAACCCCTGATCTGTAGTATATTGTGCAAAATTAGTCCCATCATATACATTCACTCCTCCATTATCTGTACCAAACAGGATATTTCCTTCTTTATTCTCGATTATCGACCATACGTAAGAGTCACTCAATCCAACATTCTTTGAGAAATGTCGGAAGGTCCCCTGATCGTAGATATTCACCCCACCACCATAGGTCGTAAACCAAAGGATACCATTTTCATCTTCAAGAATGTCCTCAATATTATTAAAGCTCAAACCCTGATCCTGAGAAATCTGAGTAAAGACCTGGCCATCAAATTTAATAACCCCTCCCCCATAGGTAGCCAGCCAGATATTTCCATTTCTATCGATCAGGATTTCATTTATATCAACATTGGTCATTCCCTGTTCTTCAGAATAATGGTAAAAATTCTCTCCGTCATATTTGGTAATCCCCCGATTGGTGGCTAACCACAGATTACCATCCTCGTCTTCAGCAATTCCCCTGATATTTTTTGAAATTAATCCCCCATCTTCTGTGAAATTCACCATTGAAACTCCATCAAACTTACTTAAACCATTTCTCCTGCTGTTGCCCCATATACTCCCATGACTATCGACAAACAGGGTATTAATACTCTGTCCAAGGAGACCTTCTTTTGACGTAAAATGTGTCAAAGACTCTCCATCATATTTTGTCAAGCCCTTGAAAGTGGAAAACCAAATATTACCGGTGAGGTCCTCACGGACCTGGAAAACAAAATCACTTAACATGCCCTCATTTTCCGTAAAATGGTGGAAATATTTTCCATCATACATGCTTACTCCACCTCCTTCAGTTCCCGTCCAGACATTTCCTTTACTATCTACCAAAACGCTCCATACGAGATTACCAGAAAGTCCTTCACTTTCAGTGAATGTGGTAAAACTGGCTCCATTATACCTGCTCAACCCGGCTCCCCAGGTTCCAAACCAGAAATTTCCGGATTCGTCCTGGGCCATTTGTCGGATATAAGAAGATGGCATGCCCTGATCCACATCCATATACTGAATACTTAAAGGGCTGTTATCCTTAAACCGGGGTGGTAAAGCCTCCATTGGTCGCGGTTGCCCTGCAGGCACCCTGCGTGCTTTTGCTGGTATTGGCATTCCGGTAACCAGCGTATCTCCCTTTGAGTTAATCGCTAAATAATCTGGATCTCCTTTTGCCGGGAAAGAAACAGCCTCTTTTATTACAGGTTCTCCGGCCTTGGTTACATTAGGATGAGCGGGAGCAATCCTGGGTGTTCCTGCTTTTACTATTGTTGGTTTTATAATACTTTCCGGGTCTAGAACAGTCCCTTCAAGTTTTAGGGATTTGCCGGTTTGTAAAGTGTCTCCATCAGACAAAAGAACAGGTCGGATACTGTCTTTGGTCATTGGATTTATGAAATAACCCTGTTCAGTATTGAATTCGACAATTTCAGGATCTGAAAATAAAGCTGGTGGCTCATTATTACCGTCTTCGGAAACCCGCCAGCAGGAAAATGCAAGTAATCCCGGGAGCAGGGAAATTAGGAGTTTTCTCATTATTGTTCGATTCCGGTTTTAAATAATAGTCAAAAAAGTGACCATAACAAATAGCCAGGTTTTGTAAAAAGACCTGATAAAACTTAAGACATTCGATTGTAATTTTGAAAGAGCGAGTAACGGACATACCATGGGGGTGGGGGCACGATGTTTCTTAATTTCTGGTAAGGAGTCCGTAGATATTAATGGTTAAAATAATCCTGATAAGGATGATCGAATATAAGCAAAAAATAAAACTGAATATTCCCGCTTATTCGTTCTTGTCCTTGATCTCTTCTTTTATGCGGGTCAATTTCACAACCTCGATCTTAGTATTCGAAACCACTTCAAAGGTAAAAGAAAATTCTCCCAACTCTTCTGTCTGACCTTCCTCCGGAATATTCCCGGTAGTCATAACGATGTATCCGGACAAGGTGTGATAGTCGCCTTCCGGCAGATTGAGCTCGTATTTTTCATTGATGTAATCGATCTCCAATCGACCGGAAAACCGGTATTCATCCTCCGAAATAGCTACCTCCACGTGTTCCTCCACATCATGTTCATCTTCAATTTCTCCAAATATCTCTTCCTGAATATCCTCCAGGGTAATGATTCCCGAAACCCCGCCAAATTCATCCACAACACAAGCAATGCTGATGTGGGTTTTGATAAAGGTATTCATGAGATCGATCACCGGAGTCACCTCAGGAGTAAACAGAATGTCAAGGACCATTTCTCTAATGGTCGCAGGGCTGTTCAAAAGCTGCTGATGATGTACGTACCCAAGCACATCATCAATATCTTCATCGATGACCAATAATCTGGAGTGTTTGGTTTGCACAAACTGCTGTTCCAAATCCTGAACGGTCTCTGATACATCAATGGCCGATAATTCTGTTCTCGGCACCATACAGGATCGAACCTTTTTGTCTTTGAGATGCAATGCCTTGTGAAACAATTCCTTGTCGATATCCTCTTCTTCGTTTTCGGCAGTGGTATCCTGGATAAAATTGATCAGGTCGACGCGGGTAAAGACTTCTTCACCTTCCTCGAGTTCTGTTCGCAGCACGTTGTTCAACAGGAAGTTGGTCATTTGGGTCATCATGCGAGTGGGAATGCTCAGGAGATACTGTAACACCCTTAACGGAATAGCCAACAGATACAATAAATCAGCTCCATACAATTGAAAAAAAGCTTTGGGTAAAAATTCCCCAAAAATCAAAACAATGATGGTGATGATAATGGTGTTTAACAGCAATAAAGAAACGCTGTCTTCTGCCCAACCAAATCTGGCCATAAAAAATTCATCCAGAGGAATCGTCATTAGGGCCGTAAATACCACCAGCGCAATATTGTTACCGATGAGCAGTGCGCCCAGGAACCTCGAAGGTTTATCGTAAAAATGGGTAATGACTCGCCCTCGTCGGCCACCCCGCTTCTTCTTTAGTTCAATATTTAACTTGTTGGCAGAGATGAAAGCGATCTCCGAACCCGAAAACAAAGCGGAAAATGTCAAGAATAAGAGGATCCAGAATACCAACATCGTTGTTTGCTATTTCCTTGTCATTGCACTGATAAAAATGCAATTTACTAAAAAATTAAATTATGAATCGTCTCAATTCGATCCTGAACCCGTTCCTGTACAGGCATGCCGGATAGCAATCGGTCCCTGGATTGATGCCCGTTGGAGATTAAAATGCAATCCACGCCAATCTCGGAGGCTACCTCGTAATCATGAATGGTATCCCCTACCAGGACGGTTTTCTCCTTCTCAATTCCATGCCGGCGAATCAACTCTCGCCCCCTTTCAACTTTACTTTCGGCCCGGTAATTATCGAGTCCTTCAATGCCCTGAAAATAATCGTCAATGTCAAAATGCAACAGAAGTTGTTCCACATCTTTTTTGTGGGCAGCAGTTAAAATAAACTGTGATAAATTTCGCTGTTGAAAAAGGTCCAGTGTAGCAGAAACTCCCTGATGAAGATTACAATTTCTGACCTTGTTATTATATTGACTGATAAACTTTTTTGTCAGGCTTTCAAAGGATTCTTTAGTGAAGTCAATCCCGATCTTTTGGTAATAGTCGACAATTGGGAACCCAAAAACTGCTTTGTATTCCTCTACAGTCAAAGGGTTATCGCGATGAGTTTCGGCCAGTTCGCTGACGATCCGCACACATAGTTCAATGTCGTTCAACAAAGTGCCGTTCCAATCCCAGATGATGGTGCTGTACTTCATTTCTGTATTTTCCGCAAAAATAGGATAAATGCGGTGATGATCAGCTTATTCCAAACAAAAATCCCGGACTTCGTTAAGAAGTCCGGGATCATATTTATCAACTAAAATTTGAAATTAAAAATCTCGTATCGCTCTTACATATAAGGAATTGCCTTTACCGTAGTATCCTTGATACCCATAATAGAAGTTTTGATACCAGGAGTAGAAATAATCCTGCTCCACAGAGCACCAATAGTTTTCAGACATGCCGAGGGTAAATCTGAATGGATACATTAGGCTCAGTTCGTATTTAGTTGGCAAACGCCAATCTGTGAAGTTTCTTCCAACGGGGTCGTGATTAGTCGGAATACTGATGGCGTCACGGCTTAACAGCCAGGAAGTATACCCCTGATCCTGCATTGCTGCAACCAGCCCGTGTTTTCCATCCGGAGTGACGTAAAACACATATCCACCAAGTTGAGGATTGTATCCAATGGTATAAGTATGCTCTGCATCTACCCAAATGTACTGACCAGTCGGGCTGATACTAAGAATCTGACCAGGAGTTCCTCCAGAAGGTAATTCGAGCTCGTTGGTTGGGTCGGCATCAGCATCATTTACATCATCTCCATCTAAAATGTCCGGTGGAATCCCCGGAAGGTTAGACCACTTCTGCAACTCATTGGTAGGATCATTATCAGCATCATCAACGTCATCTCCGTCCATGATATCGGCTGGAATTCCCGGTAAGGTCGTCCAGGTCTGGAGCTCATTGGTAGGGTCATTATCAGCATCATCAACATCATCTCCATCTAAAATATCCGGCGGAATTCCAGGAAGTGTTGACCATTTCTGTAATTCATTCGTTGGGTCATGGTCTGCATCTCTTACATCAATGCCTGTCAGTCCAGAGCCATCTCCAAAAAAGCCGGAAGCAGTAATATTTCCTGCCACAGTAAGATCATAGACCATATGAACACTTCCATTAGCCAGAATAGTCATCCTTTCCGTATTATTGGTCTTAAAAATCAGGTCTTTTTCATCCACAGACCCCAGGAACTGGTATGGAGTAAGTAAACCTGCATTACCATTGGTTTTCCAATATGGTCCTGACACTTTTTCGGAGTCCACGCCTAAGTCCCCGACTTTTTCAGCGGAATAGGCATGGAATGCATAAGGCACCGCCAGCAGTCGTGTAGTACTGATAGAGGTATAAACCTTGTCGTCATTGCCAATAGCAATATCCATCCAGATCTCTTCGCTGGACCATGGAACTTCGGTCATATCCCCAAAAACATTATTTCCCTGACCTATGATCAGGTTAACCATACCGAAACGGTTTGTATTTAACTGATGTATTTCACTGAAGACAATTTTCCCTTCAACGCCTCCACCTAACAACGTAATCTTGATTCCAATCTCCTGATCAGCAATTACCTGACCATCAAGGTCCCTCATAACCGCCTGGTAATTCATTCCCTGAGGGAAAGTCTGGGCAAAAGTTGCGACAACGATTCCCAGCAACATTGTTAGTAATAAACATATCTTTTTCATAATGAATAACTTTTTGTTTGGATTAATGATTTTTCACGATTTTAAATGATTTGAGTAATTCCCCTTTTTCACTTCGCAGGGATAACAGGTAAATTCCGGCAGAAAGCTCCGTCATATCCCATTCAAGATCTCCTGTTTCCAGGTTGACCTTTTCCGTTTTCAGCATCATGCCTTTCATGTCAGACAAGTACAGAAAGGCTGAACCCGACGATTTGGTTTCCAGGCTAATAGTTATCCTGGTGGTCACCGGATTTGGCCGGACGTTCATGGTAACTTTTTGTTCAGTAACTAATTGAGGCACCTTCATGGCTTGCACGGAAAGCAAAGGCTGATGGAATCCCTGGGTCATATAACCCTCGAAAGTCTCCAGCGACATAATGGCCATCTCTCCCATGGTCCATTCCATCACAACCCCGTTGACTTGGTCTGCATTTCCGGCAGGTGCAATTACCGATAGGTAGGTCTGTTGGGCGCAGGTAACCGATAACAGGCCTACACCCAAAAAAATTAGGAGTGCTTTTTTCATAGTTTTATGCTTTTGACAAAAAATTCGATAATATCCGCTTTACCGAAAGGACAGGTGAGCATTTCAGGAAAAATAAATTGGGTAAAAATTGATCCGGCACCTGACCTTTATTTTGTCAACAGGAGTTCAAATCAACTGGGAAAAAGACAAAAAAGTACAGATCGGATGACAGTCATCATCCAAGATGCTAAAGTGTGTCAATTAAACACAGGCGCGGATGGAAGGGGAGCCAGGTAATGAGAGGGCATCCATTCGTATTCGGGACAGACCCCTATATCGGGATCAGCTTTCAAGTTACTTTATTTTAAGGATAAAGTCAATATTTTAAGTATCTAAGGAAGTTTTTTTCATTGCCCAAAAAAGGGACCATCATCCTAATCACTGCCAACTATTTTGAGTTGATAAATATCCCTCAAATTACGACCAAGACCGTCGTAATCCAGCCCGTACCCAACTACAAAGGCCGGCGGGATATCAAACCCTTTATAATGGATATCCACCTTATACTCCATTGCCTCGGGTTTTACCAGCAGCGCGGCTACTTCAACTGATGCAGGACCTAATTCCAAAAGTTCCGGAATAAACTTATTAAGGGTTTGGCCCGAGTCGATGATATCCTCCACTATGACCACATGACGGCCTTCTACAGGTTCTGAAAGTCCGATCAGGGTCGCCAGGTTATTGGTTGAACTCGTTCCGCTGTAAGAAGATAATTTGATAAAAGAGATCTCGCAATTGAACTCACAGGCTCTTACCAGATCAGCCGTAAAAATAAAGGCACCGTTTAACACACCGAGGAACAGCGGGTTCTTTCCGGCATACTTATCCCCTAACTTTTGAGCCATTTCCTGAACCTTATCCATAATATCCTGCTCCTGGATGTAAGGCGTGAAATGAAGATCGTGAAGCTGTATTGTTTTGTCCATTTTATTGAGAGATTCTATAGAAAATTATTTTTTTGAGAGCTCGCAGGCTCGCTGTTTGTTGTCGACACAAAAAACCACGTCAAACAATATCAAATCGACCAGCAGGAGATCCCGCCAAAGGAAACACGGGGTCAGAACCACATCACCTCCCCTTCTCTCCTTCCAACCCATACTTATCCAACAAATATACCAGAGCTGTCATCGCCGCTGTACCGAGTTCCAGTTCCCTTTTATTAATCTTATCAAAAGTATCGATGGCTGTATGGTGTAAATCGAAATACCTTTGTGAATCCGGGCGTAAACCAAAGAGAATGCCCTTTTGGCTTTTACCGGCTCCGATGTCGGCCCCTGATCCTCCTTTGTAAATATTTACTCCATATGGCTGAAAAAAGGATTCCCATCTTTTAACGGCAGCAAAGTGATTATCAAAAACGCCTTTATCTGCATCACAAGAAAACCCGCGAGGGCTAAAAGCTCCGGCATCAGATTCTATGGCAGCCATATGGTATTCACCTTTCTCATTGGATGTGGACCAGTATTTTTTAGCCCCACGACCACCGTTTTCCTCATTCATGAACATCACGACCCTTAGGGTACGTTTAGGCTGATAATCCAGTTGACCCAACAATGCCAATACATCAATCGACTGCATACAACCGGCTCCATCATCATGGCTACCATGACCAACATCCCAGGCATCCAGATGGCCGCCTACCAGGATGATTTCATCAGGAAACTCACTGCCTTTTATCTCCCCTATAACGTTATAGGATAGCTTCTCCGACAGCATTCGACAGGTAGAGCGGATATAGATTTTCACTTTTTCCCTTTTTAAAAGGTCGCTGAGTAATTCGGCATCTTTCGTACTGATAGCTGTGGCAGAAATTCGGGGAACACCCTCTTTATATATCTGGACACCTGTATGTGGTACATAATCAATGCTTGTGGACATCGACCTTACAAGGGTTGCAACTGCTCCATATTCAGCCGCGGCAGAAGCTCCCCATACACGTTGATCTACTGCGCCTCCATAAGCCCGAAAGGTATGGATGTGTTTGCCATCCATTGGCCGGTTGTAAAAAACAATCTTTCCTTCGATAGCTTCCCTGCCAAGTTCTTTCAGTTCTTCAACCCCATGCACTTCAATGACCTCTGCGGTGAGCCCTTCAGGGCCTGTGCCATCTGAATTCCCCAGAGCCAACACATGAAAATCCACATCCCCGATGCTCGAATTCACTATACGGACAACTTCCTTGTCACCCCTCACCCAATGCGGGACCATCATTTCCTGCAACCTGACATCATCCAGGTTGAGGGTATCCATTATTTGTTTGGTGTATTCAACGGCTGCAGCGGCTTCAGGAGAGCCTGCCAGACGGGCACCGATTTCAAGGGAGAGGTATTCCAGCCAATTATAACTGTTACTGTTGGTCAGCGCTTCGTCGTAAATTTTTCTAATGAATTGGGCGTCCTGCTCCTGCATTTCCTGTGCTGACAAGGTTAATGTTGCCGTACACAAAAACAGGAAGCATGAAAGGATGTTTTTTTTCATACTTTTTAATTATCCGCCAAATTTAGAATTTTTTGACGGATAATTGGCTGTATGGTCTAACCGTAATTACTGATTTCTTTCAGTCCTTCAACATCAATCAGCTTGAAATTGGACCCGCTGATATTGACCAGGCCGCTTTCTTTGAATTCCTTAAAAACCCTTACGACACTTTCTACGGAAATACCTAAAAGATCAGAAAAGTCTTTCCTGGAAATAGGAACATTAAAATCAGTAGAAAGAAAAACATTTTCGCTCATGCAAACCAAAAGGTCCGCTACTTTGCCATGCATCTGTTTATTGGTCAGACTGTACACCCTTCGGTAACTTACGGCAGTAGCCTCATTGAGAATTCCAATGACACTAAGAGCAAAATCAGAGTTGCTTTGTATCAGTTTCAGGAAAAAATCTCTGTCTATGAGATCAACAACACTGTCTACATAAACAGAAGAAGAATAAATATAAAGGTCATCCTTGCATTTTACGGAAGACAATCCAATAAAATGCATTGGAGGGATAATTTTAAGAATGAGATCCTTATTGGAACCTTCAAGATAGATCTTTGCGAGACCAGACTTCAGGAAGACAACATGGTTCACCGCGGAACCTTGTTTAATCAGGGTTTCCCCCTTCCTGTAATTAATGGTAATCTTATATTTTTCGAGCTTTTCAAGTTCCTCCTCAGTTAAGTAATTGAAGCAATCCTTGTGCCTGCAGGCTATAGTGCAATTTCCGAAATCTTCCATTGTGTAAAATATCATTGGTAATCAGACATAAAATTACAAAGAAATTGATATCAGGGCAACCAAAAATTGACATATGTCAATTATGAAAAAAAGTTCATTTTTTCATATCTCGGGAGCCCCGTATAAAATCAGGCCTCCAGCCCGATGCTCTCAAAAAACTGACTTCCGTCACCAAGAATATTGACAAAGATCATAAAACAAAATTTCAATCAAGGTGAATTTTGCTATCGAATGATGGCCAATTAACGAACTTAAAACCATTGTTCCGAAATAAAATTTGTTGATTAAAAATAATTAGAAGATGAAAAACGCAGTTAAATTTTTGTTGGTTTTAGCAATTATTCCTCTCCTTACTATGATGAGTTGTAAAGAGGAAGTTACAGAAACAGAATTTGAAAAACTGACTACCTACATGGGTCAGAATAACCTCGATCTCGGTGACATTCTCGACGGTTGGGTTACTTCAGGTGGCGGATTGACAGTTGATCCTGTTGAATTCTCAGTTGCTGATTACACCATTCTTGACATCAGAGCTGCTGATGCTTTCAACACAGGACACATTAAAGATGCTATCAACGTTCCGCTGGCAGACATTCTGGACAAAGCAGAAGAATTAGGCAAAGACAAACAATACCTCATCGTATGCTACTCAGGACAAACTGCTGCAAGAGCGACAGGTTTGATGAGAATGTTAGGATACAATGTTAAGAGTTTGAAATGGGGTATGTGTGGATGGCACGAAGATTTCTCAGGTTCATGGGAAAACAATTATGGAGACATGGATACTCCTAACTGGGTAACTACAGGTGCTCCTCCAGCTTACGTTGAATTTGACGATGCAAAATTCAGTACTGGTGAAGTTAATGGTGAAGATATCCTCAAAGCACGTGTAGAAGCAGTTCTTACCAATGACTGGGGTGTAGGCAGAGCTGACGTTCTTGCAAATCCTGGCAACTACTTTATCAACAACAAGTGGGCTTTGACTTCATGGGACGCTTACGGACACATCACCGGAGCTTACAGAATTGACGAAGATTTGAATCTTGACGGATTGAAATACTTGGATCCTGTAACTACCATGGTTACTTACTGCTACACTGGACAAACTTCTTCCATCACAACAGCTTGGTTGCACGTACTTGGATATGAAAATGCACGCAGCCTTACTTTCGGTGCTAACGCAATTGTACACAGTTCAATGGTTAACACTGATGTTAAGAAGAAATGCTGGAGAGGTGAAGGTTCCGGTTGGTCTATGAACTTCGGTTACTACGATGGTGAAGGTAACATGCACGATCCTAAATAGTAAACACAAAAATAGTCGAATCGATCGGCTGATCGATTAATCAACAAATTGCGCCTTCCGGCTTCGTGCCGGGTCATCCCAGAAACTTAGTGACGGGTAAGGCGCAATTTTATTACTAACTAAATGATATATTTCCATAAAATGAAAAAGTTATTTTTAATCGCGGTTCTGGGTTTATTCGCTTTTACCAACCAAGGTTTTACTCAGGGATGTGTTGAGGTTTCAGATGAAGAAGGTGCTCAGATCTTTGGATTCATTCAAACACAGGCAGACTATCATTTCCTTGGAGAAACAAAAAGCGGAGAATCATTGAACACCAGTGATTTTTACTTCAACCGCGCCCGCTTAGGAGTTGTTGGTACTATACCTTACGACTTCAGTTATTACTTCGTTTCTGAAATGAGTCCTCTGATCAATGGAGGTGGAGGAGCTTCAATTCTCGATGCTTTTATTACCTATAACAGATTGGGACCCTGGCTGAAAGTTTCTTTCGGACAGTTCAAAACGCCCTTTGGACTCGAGCAGGTGACTGCATGTCACAAATTACACACAATCAATCGTTCAGAAGTTGTCAACAACCTTTCCGGACCAATCCGTGACTTCGGTCTGATGATTTCCGGTGGTACTGACACATTAAGCCTCTTTGGCTCCAAAACCAAAAACCTCTTTGGTTACTCATTTGCAGTTGTCAATGGTACAGGAAGAAATATCAATGACAACAACGTTAAAAAAGACATTATTGGACGCCTGACTTTCCATCCATTTGAATTCATCACAGTTGGTGCCAGCTACCGTTTTGGTGCTCACCCATCAGCTGCCGGACTGGAAGAAGACGACACTCGCAAAAGACTTGGCTTAGACGTAGAATTGAATTACAAGAATTTCCTTGTACAGGGTGAATACACTCAGGGAGCAGACGTTGGGTCCTATACCACTGGTGGTGGTTGCGGTGGCGACGTGGAATTCCATGAAGGATCTGTTGACAGAGATGGTTTCTTCGTACAAGGTATGTACATGACTCCTTGGAGAGTTCAGCCTTTAGTAAAATATGAATATTACGAGCCTAATGCCGCTTCAGATGTTATTGACGACCAGCAAACCATTATTACTTACGGTCTCAATTACTTCTTTAACGACTGGACTCGTCTACAAATAAATTACCTCTACAGAGTGGAAGAAAGTGGTAACGTGGAAATTCCAAACGATGCACTTCTCGTTCAGTTGCAGGTAGTATTTTAATGAAAACTTAAAACAAATAAACATGAAAGCGATTAATAATATCATCATAGCATTGCTGCTGGTTGTTACTGCAACGGTTAGCTCATATGCACAGGCAGACATCATCTCTGCCAAAGATTTCACAGCTCTTGTTAAAGCCAATAAAGAATTGGTTATCGTAGATGCTGCTAAAAGTAAAACATACAAAAACGCGCACGTTAAAAACGCCATCCACATCAACCACAACAAATTGTACAAAGATGGTGATGTAAGCGGAATCATCAAGTCCCCTGAGGAATTGGCAGAGTTTTTCGGAAACCTTGGTATCAGTGAAAAAACTGAGGTTGTATTGTACGACGAAGGATCTCAAAAATATTCTTCACGCTTGTACTGGGTATTGAAATACATCGGTGCTGAAAATGTGAAGATCCTTCATAAAGATATGGACGAGTGGAAAAAAGCAAGAATCATGCTTACTGCCGCTGCTTCCAAAGCACACAAGCCAGTTACTTTCACTCCAAATGTTGATGAAAGCATCTACGCAACTACGGATTATGTTGCTGAGAACCTTGAGAATCCTAACGTAATTGTTGTGGATGTTCGTACTGCAGCAGAATTCAACGGTGAGAAAGCGATCAAGGGTGACAAAGCAGGTCACATTCCTGGTACAATCAACATCGACTACAAAGAGTTTGAAACTGAAGCAGGAGCATACAAATCTGTAGAAGGTTTGACGGCATTAGCTGAGAAATACGGAATTTCTCCTGACAAGGAAGTTATTTTCCTTTGCAAAACAAGTGTTCGCGGTGCTGTTTCTTACGTAGCTTTCAAAAACGTTCTCGGTTATGAAAACGTGAGATTATATGACGGTGCCTGTGCCGAATGGTGCACTAAAAAACCTTTGGAATAAAAAAGTTTAAAATAGAATAGTTTAGTTAGTTAATAATAGTTGGTAATCTAAACTTGGAGGCTGTCCGGTTGTTCGACGGGCAGCCTTCTCTTTTTGCAAGGGAATAGGGGAATAAGGACGAAAGGATTAAGGACAAAAGGACGAAAAGGACGAAAGGGTCTAAAGGAATTAAGGTTAAGGCTGTTTATGAATGCTGCTAATACCCCTTATTGCGACCATTGAGAATCCTTTGGTTTTAAACTTACCCAAAACCCACACCCAAACCCTATCTGCCAACTGGTACTGAAAACTGGTACTCCCGAAGACTGAAGACTGAAGACTGTGGACTGTGGACTGTGGACTGTGGACTAAAGCGACAGACTAAAGTCCGTCCTACAGTTGATCATCGATCATCACCGCATCCATTAAATAAGCCCGCAGAATATCTTCTTCAATCTCATCCACGCCGGAAAAGGTTTTATAATACACCTGTTTCCTTCCTTCTTTTTCTAGGTAGTCAATATCATCATGCATCAAATGTCCGTGCACAAAGCCCAGACGCACTCCTTCATAGGCACGTTTACTGCCCCAGAAAACTGACCCCGGCCATACAAAGCAGATCTTTTTCTTTCCCGAATAATAAGGTACGTTATACGTCAGCTTCTCCTTTGCTTCGGGGATGGAGTCGAGGATCATCTCCCTCAAGACCTTAACAATGGCCAGCTCATCCTCCGGAAGGTAATCGAGGAATTCATCTATGGTTTTGAAACTGACGTTTTGCATTTTTCTTTTCATGGTGAATGATTTAACCGCAAGGAACGCTAGGGAAGCGCAAGTGGAACGAATGTGACATCCCGCACCCTTGGTCGGGGGAGCGTAAATAGTTATGATACATAGTTTGATAAAATGAATGTTAAGCCTAATCTATTGTTTTAAAAACTTCTTCATAAGTCAGATTTTCGATTTCAGCAAAATCCAGGCTACCCAAAACAACAGGAGTTAAAAATAATTCAAAACTCTGTGAGTCAGCATTTCTGGAAGCAAAGTAAAGCTTTTCTTCGCCGTTTTCCCGAAACCAGGTAAGTGCAGGAATTATGAATCGCATTTCCACATCCTTATTACTGATGATGGCATATCGAACCCGATCATGACGGTTTTCAGGGATTTTGATTAAAACTTTTTCCCGCCACAGCTCCAGGTCACTCACCTCGGACTTTTTATCTCCTAAAAACATGTTCACAGAATTTGATACATCAAACATGTTTTGACCAAACTTAATAAAACTGATCAAACTCGGTTCATCCACATCAAAAAACGGTATCCCCTCTCCGACAGGTAAATCAATTTTCATAAAGACAGAGTTAAAAAACTCAAACTGTTTATCGCAGGAGGCTGAATCTATTTTTTCACCTATATATATTGTACCATCATTTTTTGGCGCAGGTAAACCCGTCAATAATAAGTATTCTCCCCAATCCATATAACTGAAGGAAGTGCTCCCACATTCCACCCCAAAATGCATTTCATTCTTTTCTAAATTCACCCAGCCTATTCTACCATCATAACCTCTGTAACCCTTATCAAAAACTCCTGAAGTATCTGCATAAATATTCATGGTTCGATATAACCTGCCCGATCCATCTTCCTGGAATATTGCTGTCAAATGCCAGTGACCTTCCAGCCTCTGTAATTCATCTTCTCCGCAGGAAAAAAGCATTATAACAATTAATGTCAGAACGGGCTTCTTCATTATTATTGATTTTTCAGCAAGCGTTCATCCCCATGACTCCCCCAGTCCCATCGGGACCCAATATCCGCACCCATAGCCGGCTCGGTCCCATCGGGACCAAATACCGGTTATCCCCAGCCAGCCAGAAAAAACCAGCGTGCCGTAGGTACGCAATCCAACAAGCGGACCACTAGTACTCCGGCAACACACACTCATTACTCACCCGTTTTAGCACCGCATCAAAATCATCCAGACTTTGCATCATCACTCCTGAATTATCCTTGTGGCATGTCAGACAAGCCCCAACAGTGAGGATACGCTTTTGCTCTTCTGGGGTAAATGGGCGGGCATTATGTCTGGTAGCTGGTGTCCCCTGTGGCAGCTCCAAAAAACCGATCCAGGCATCCTGAGGCAGATTGTCGTACTCCTCATTCGCATAGGCTGATTCGAAATACCAGCGACCTTTTCCATTTTCGATCACGTAATTGAGCGTTCCGCGACCATAACCCAGGGCGAGTGGATCATTGTGACAGCTTTTGCAATTGCGGCCTTCCTTGACAGTAGTATGAGCTTCCAGAGGAGCAAACAGCCGATGAAAGGAAAAATCATTCTCCGCTTCATCCTGCGGGAAATTAGCTTCGTCAATTGTCATGACCATACCAGGAACAAATGTTTTGACACGACGGCCTTCGTCACTCTCCACAATACCAAGTGTAGGCTCTTCTGCAAAGAATTCCCCGAGATGTTCGATCCATTTGCCGTCGATCACTTTACGCTCGAGGAGGTCGAAGCTTTGTGTTTGTGGTTCATAGGTATTATGGCAACCTATGCACTGCGGTGTCCAGGAAGTATGGCAGGCGCTACAGGTCAGGTCATCGTGAGCATCACCACGAGTGCAAATTTCAGCAGGCGGGGAAAGCTGCAAACGTTTGCCGGAGTTTTTGGAAACAAACAATCCATGACCGGCCTCATCCACGGAAACATTGATCATTGCTTCGGAAGCAAGTTCTCCTTTTACGAATTGCTCCAGTTCCGATAAGGTGGACCGAAGAGCAATGATCTTTTTGGATTCTGCATCCAGATTTTCCAGAGGGATAATCTCGGGAGTACTGGTAAAATGACAATCCTGACAACGCACCCGGACGGCCTCTTCACTGTGCATATATAAATTGGCGTCCCCCATCACCTCACTCGCATTATGGCAATCTATACATTCCAAACCATAAGTATGGTGAACGTCCTCTTTGATAAACTCGAAATTTCGCCCATCTGCAAGCTTGCGAAAACCGGACTTGCCTGCGACTTCTTCATCCGTATATCGCGTCTCGTGCCATCCTTCGTAGCTTGTGGATATCCGACCCGACCGGCTATGACATCCAAAACAGTGGTCGTTGGTAATCTCCATATTTAAGGTTGCATGTACTTTCATACTTTCACCATGTTTATAATCGGCCAGGGAAGCCAGTGCCTCTTCACTGTAATTGAGATGACAGGCATTACACCCTCCCCCACGGGAACTTTCGCTAATGGGTTCAGAAGTCAGCTTTTCCCGACCGAGGTGACAGGAAACACAAAGATTCCGCAAATGCATATCCGCAGCAGAATGAGCTAGATCCTTCACGTGTTCGTGAGCATCAAAGGTTTCGGATTCCCCAAAAACATAGCGATCGATAGTGATCACTCCGCTCATGGTATTCATCAAGGACATCTCTACCCGTTGTGGAATACCCGGATGACAATCAACCGTGCCACAAGTAAGGTCGGCTGTAGCTACGTTTCCCGGAATAAGTACCATTCCTTTATGAGAAGCGTCTTCTTCTTCCGCATTAGGGTTGCCCAGATGACAGGAGGCACAACCAATTTTTTGAGGATCATGGTCAGGGGAAAAACCCGTCATTTCAGCATGGCAATTCAGACAGGTTTCTTTGCCTTCGTTTTTGATTATGGAATAAGTTTTTACCGATTGAGGCTCTGTAACATTAGTTTCATTACCGCATCGAACCAAAAAAAAGGTGATGCCAAAGATCAACAAAAAAGGAAAAAAGTACTGGACAAAGACAAACGTTTTTGAAGTGGATTGTGCCATGCTCTTTTTTTGTAAAAATACATTTTATTCACCATAACAAAATGAAAACATACGGCATTTTAAAGAGCGGAATATAGTTAATCAGGTAAAACCATTAAGTGAATCCAGAATTCAAAATTTT